>JANQQW010000013.1 GCA_028284885.1 Planctomycetaceae bacterium | reverse complement strand
TGGGCCAACAGCCGGCTGACGGCGGGCAGCATCGGCGGTCCGGTCGCGAACGACATGGACTTCGACTTCCGCGTCGGCAACGACGTCCACACGGGCAACGCCGAGTACCGGCAGGCCGTTCCCATGATGGAGCAGGTCACCGGGCGAGACCGGTTCGACCTGCGGCTCGAGCAGCACGTTCTCGCCGACCCGTGGGAGTACCACGAGGGGCCGTTCGCCCTGCCGACGAACCAGACCTCGTTCAGTCGCATCGGCGGGCCGCTGCCGAGGTACCAGATCGAGATTCGCGGCGACCGCTGGTACGAGTTTTCCCAGGACGACGCGATCTTCCCGACCATGGACTTCGCGAAGTCCGAACTCGTCGCGGCCGGGCTCGACGACCTCGACCCGCTCGACAACGACCCGGAACTGATCGCCCACCACGGCTACCCGCCCCGCGACTTTCACCCCCGCTACCGCGGCTGGTGGGGCAGCCCGGCCGCCACGCTGGTCGAGGCGTCGTTCGAGAACCACCTGGAACGCGTCGCCGAGGTGCCCGGCGTGATGGCAGAGGAGTTTCTCCGCATGTACAACTCGCAGATCGACGAGTTGCAGCGGCAACGGGACGCCCTAGCCGCCCAGATGCCGCCCGACGTGGCCGCGATCGCCGCGATCGACGCCCAGATTCAGGCACTGGAGGCGAAGGCCGGGCCGATGCAGCGATTCCTCGACGCCCTCCCGCCGCAGAACAAGCCCTGAGCGAACTGGTCTGCGATGCCGGCGAACGTGACCGCCAACACGGCCGACGACGAGGGGAGCCCCGCGAACGGACCCGCCGACGCGAAGACCGGCAAGCTCGGCTCGCTCGCCGCCGTGATCCGCCGCCGAACCCTCGACTTCGTCGCGATCGCGATCCTGCTCGGTGCGGGGCTCACGTTCGGCACCCAAGTCACCGGCTGGTGGAACCGCGACGCGGAGGACCTGGTGTTCCAGCCGAGCGAACGCTCGACGTGGCAGTGGAACGACCCGAACCACCCGGTCGAGATCGTGTTCGGAGACGCCGACTTCGCGCTCGAACGGGAGATTCACCACGGCACGACCGAGTCGGCGGTCGATCGGTTGCTGGATCGCACGCTCCAGCTGGCGACGACGGCCCCGAAACCCGGTCGCGAGAGGTTCGTGGAGGACGGGGAACTCGTTCGTTCCGCACTCGCCATCGAGCCGACCCGCACCTCACCGGACGACCGTTGCAGCGTACACCTCTCGCTGCTTCCCCTGCCAACGGCCGTCGGACTGCGTCGCGAGCCCTTGCCGGGGGATGACGCCGGCCGGCCGTGGGTCGTATGCTGGGGGATCCTGCTCGGTGGAGGAGACGACGTCTGGACGGTCTACTGGTTCGTGCCACGCGAGAAGTCGAACGGGCCGAACGGTCTGCCGTCGCTCGTCCCGCCGCCCGGCAGTCGGACGACGATGCGAATTCTGGACGGCAGCGGTTCGGGGCTGTGGGGGCTCCGTGGCGAGGGAACGGCAGACGAGTGGCGCAGGCACTTCGACTCGCGTTTCCCGAACTCGGTCTCGCGGTCGCGTGGTTGGACGAACGTGGGCGGCGTGTGGACCGCCGGGTTCACGTCCGAGGCCGACGGTTGGAACGTCGACGTGCGGTTCGAGGAACGGGGCGGCGTGTGTGACGGGATCGTCGAGATCCACCGACGAGAACACTGAACAGAGAGCCGAGGTGAGGACGTGAAGGGACTGCCGGGGGTGATCGTCGCGGTCGGGCTGGGCTTCGTCGCCTTCGCCAGCATGTGGCTGTACACGAGCAGCCTGACGGACGACGCGGGCACGGTGCAGTTCGTCGGCGTGAAGCAGGCGGTCGAGACCGGGCAGACCTTCACGGAGGACGACTTCGTCGCCGTCAAGGTGCCGCGGACGCAGGCCCGCATCCTGAAGAGCTTCGCCATCGAGTGGTCGCTGCGTTCCACACTGGTGGGCACACGGGCCAACCGAAGCTACGCCCGCGACGAGTTCGTACTCCACCAGGACGTCCGCGCCCCGGCCCGGCGGTCCGCGTCCGAGCGGATCGGCAAGGACGAGGTGGTGAAGTGGGTCCCGATCGACACGCGGGCGTTCGTCAGCCAGCAGGTGAACCCCGGCGACCTCGTGGCCTTCACCCTCCCCGCGCCCGGTTCGCCGAACGGCACGCAGACGATCGGCCCGTTCGAGGTGCTCTATCTCGGGGCCCGCGGCGGCGAGCTCGACGGCGCCTCCTCACGACGACGGTCGTCCGGGGGAGAGTCGCTGCTGGCGATCCGCGTCAAGATCATGCGGCCCCCAGAGCCGGACAAGGCCTGGGACGGCAAGCTGGAGACGAAGGCCGAGACGTTGTTCCAACTGCTGCGAAAGTCCGGCTTCCAGGCGGCCGAGGTCTCGTTGTTCTCCAGCGACCTCGTCGACGGTTGAGCCGGTCCCCCGGGCCCGAGCAGGAGTGCGATCGTGAAAATCTGGTGGAACAAGGTGCACGAGAGTCGTCGGTCGATGCTCGAGACCGACGAGCCGCTGATCCACATCGGCCGTGACGAGCACAACACCATCCAGCTCAAGAGTCCGCTCGTCTCGAAGCGACAGGCGATCGTCCGTCGCGAGAACGGCCGTTTGTCGCTCGAGAACATCGGCATCAACGGCTGCATGGTGGGCGACCAGGAACTTCTCGGCGGCGAGACCCGCGAGTTCACCGCCGGCGAGACGATCCGCATCTGGCCGTACTCGCTGACCTTCGAGACCGAGGAGGCCGCCCCCATCGGCCGGGCCGAGCTCGAGGCCCACCTCCGCTCCCTCGTCGCCGACCTCGAACTCCGCGTCCACAAGCAGCTGCTCGAACGCTTCGACCTGTACGAACTGGAGAGCAACAGCGTCGGCAACACCGAGACCGTCCTCGTCCTCGAACGGCACATCGAGGACGTCTGCCGCGAGCTGGACCTGTTCGGCTCCGACAACGAGGCGTTGCTGGAGGAGATCATCGGGCTCGTCCTGAAGGACCTGCTCGTCAACCACCTCATCCTCGAGTCGAACCCCGAGGAACTCGACAGCCTTGCCCGGCTCACGCACAACGAGTTCGACGTCCCGGCGACGCTCGTCCCCGAACGGGAGACCGAGCTCGCCAACCTGCTGCACTTCTCGATCGAGAAGCTGCGGCTGACCGACAAGGAGGACCTCAGCGAGCGGATCAACGCGGTCGAGAAGCGGTTCGCGAAGGTCTTCCCGCTCGTGCGGCCGCACCTGCACGAGCAGATGCGGCAGTACGTGGTGCTGCGGACGCTGAAGAAGGACCTGAAGGACACCGTCTTCGGCTACGGTCCGCTGCAGGACCTGCTCCGCGCCCCGACGATCACCGAGATCATGGTGGTGAAGAGCGACCAGATCTACGTCGAGCGGGACGGGCAGGTCGAGCTCTCCGGCCGACGGTTCATCTCGGACAAAGTGACCGAGTCGATCATCGAGCGGATCGTCGCCCGCGTCGGTCGGCGGATCGACAAGAGTCAGCCGCTCGTCGACGCCCGGCTGCCCGACGGCAGCCGCGTGAACGCCATCATCCCGCCGCTCGCCATCCGCGGCCCGGCGCTCACCATCCGGAAGTTCCCGTCGCATCGCTTCTCGATGGACGACCTGATCGACCTCGGCAGCATCACGCCGGCCGCGGCGATGTTCCTGCGGGCGTGCGTCGTCAACCGTCGCAACGTGCTCGTCTCCGGTGGCACGGGCACCGGCAAGACGACCATGCTCAACGTCCTCTCCAGCTTCATCCCGCACAAGGACCGCATCGTCACGGTCGAGGACACGACGGAACTACAGCTGCACCAGGACCACGTCGTCACGCTGGAGTCGAAACCGGCGAACGTGGAGGGGGCCGGCGAGTACACGATTCGCGACCTCGTGAAGAACGCCCTGCGGATGCGGCCCGACCGGATCATCGTCGGCGAGTGCCGCAGCGGCGAGGCGCTCGACATGCTCCAGGCGATGAACACCGGCCACGACGGCAGCATGACGACCGTGCACGCCAACAGCACCGACGACGTGATGAAGCGACTCGAGGTGCTCGTGCTGATGGCCGTCGAGCTGCCGGTCGACTCGATTCAACGGCAGATCGCCTCGGCGATCGACGTCGTCGTGCAGATTACCCGACTGCCGCACGGCCGCCGGGCCGTCACGCAGATCAGTGAGGTCGTCCGCTACGACCCCCGAGAGAACGGCCTGATCATCCACGACATCTTCGACTTCCGCGACGGCGAGTCACTCAGCCCGACCGGCTACCTGCCGACCTTCATCGACGACCTGATCGCGAAGGACCTCCTGAAACTCGAGTTCCTGTACGGCGACTGGGACAAGGAGGAAGAGGTGCCGGAGGAGGAGTTCGAGGTCACCCCGACGACCGGCAACGGTCGCCACTGATCGTCACCCAGACACAACCGATGTCCGCTCAACTGATTCCGCTCCTCTCCTCGCTCCTCGTGGCCGGTGGCGTCGTGCTCGCCATCTGGGCGGGGGCGGAGTACTGGGAGCCGGTGCTCGCGTGGGTCGAGAAGGACCTGCGGGACAAGTTCCGGCGGCTGCGGAAGAACCCCGGCAACCTGCGGCGGCTGATCGTCGGCTGGCTGTTGACGGCGCTGGGGATCACCGTCGGCATGGGGTTCGTCGGGCTGCCGATCCTCGGCCTGTGTGCCTCCAGCCTGTGGATCTGCGTGCCGTGGTGGTACCTGCGGCGGCTCGCGGAGCAGCGGCGGATCCTCATCGAAGACCAGCTGGCCGACGCGATGGTCTCGCTGTCGTCCGCCATTCGGGCCGGTCTCAGTCTCGCCCAGGCGCTGGACATCCTCGCCAAGCAGTCGCCGAAGCCGATCTCCGAGGAGTTCTCGCAGATCGTCGGCGAGTACGAGATGGGCAAGCCGCTCGAACGCTGCCTGTCCGAGGCGAAGGAGCGGCTGCGGAGCGAGAACTTCGCGCTCTTCGCCGCGGCGATGGAGGCGAGCCGGCAGAGCGGCGGCCGACTGAACGAGACGGTCGACCGCATCGCCCACTCCGTCCGCGAACTCCAGCGGCTGGAGCGGAAAGTGGAGTCCGAGACGGCCCAGGCGCGGGCGTCCGCGTTCTACATGGCGATCGCCCCGGTCTTCATCCTCGCCGTCTACTACTGGATCGTGGATCCGGTCAACACGGACCGACTCTTCACCACACTGTGGGGGCAGATCCTGTTGTCGGTCGCGCTGATCCTGAACGTCGTCGCCTACCTGTGGGCACGGCACATCCTGAACCCCGAGATCTGACACGTGCCGGACGCGACGTTCCAACTCGTTCCCTTGCTCGCCCAGGTCGGCGGCGTGGCGATCGTGCAGGCGGTCTCGTCCGTGCTGCTGGGGCTGGGGGTCTTCGTCCTCGTGCGGACCGTCACGAACTCGCTCGACTCGGACGACGTCGAGCAGGAGGTGAACTGGCGGTTCGACACCACGCGGATCAACGAGCTGCGGAAGGCCAGCACGTTCTACCGGGTCTTCTTCCCCGTGCTGCTGCCGATGGCCCGCGTGAACGTACGCGTCTTCCGGCGGACGCTGCCGGAACTCGCCCGGCAGATGCAGGCGGCCGGGATGCCGCGGTGCTGGACGGCCCCGGAGTACCTCGCCCGCTGTCAGCTGATCGGCCTGCTGCTGCTGCCGGTCTACCTGTACCTCGCCGTCGACACGATGGAGTCGTCGACCGGGGCGTTCGTCGGCGTGGTCGCGAGCCTGCTGACGGTCGTCGTCCTGCGGCGCCGCGTCGGGTTCCAGGCGCAGTACCGGGTCTTCAAGATCAAGCAGCGGATGCCGTTCCTGCTGGACCTGCTGACGCTGCTGATGGAGGCGGGCTCGACGTTCCTGAACGCCCTCGAGGACGCCGTGCGGGAGTTCGACGACCACCCGGTCGGCGAGGAGTTCGGCCGGGTGCTGGCCGAGATGCGGATGGGGAAGAGCCGGACGGCCGCCCTGGAGGCGATGCGCGACCGGCTGAGCGACAACGAGATCACCAGCATCGTCGGCGGGATCATCCAGGGCGAGACGCTGGGGACGCCACTCGCGAAACTGTTCCGGACGCAGGCGGACGTGCTCCGTATCAAGCGGACGCAGCGGGCCGAGACGATCGCCGGCGAGGCGGGCGTGAAGATGCTGGCCCCGGCCGTGCTCGTGATGGCGGCGACCGTCATCATCATCTTGGGCCCCTTCCTGTTGGGCTTCATCTACGCCGACTATATCCTCTAGGAACCGGGCCACCCTCACGTTGACGACGATGTCCGACACCGCCCAGCTGACGATCACCAACGGCCCCGACCGCGGTCGCGTGTACGACCTCGCGGAGGAGGTCGTGCACATCGGCAGCGGTGACGAAAACGACATCGTGCTGGGCGACCCGGCGTTGGCGGACCACCAGGCGAGCATCGTCAGCCGAAACGGTCGGTACGCGATCTTCTCGCCGATGCCGGAGGCCGTCGTCGTCGACGACAACGCGATCCCGCCCGACCAGTGGGTCTGGCTGCCCGAAGAGGCGAAGATCCGCCTCGGCGAGCGGACGGTCGTGCGGTTCCGAAGTGCGGCCGTCCTCGCCCGGGCGACCAGTGGAGGCCGGCCGTCGGAGCCGACCGGAACGCCGGAACCGGCCGATCTCGGTTCTCTCGACCCGTTCGGCGAGGAGTTGGAGTCGGACGCACCGCCACCGACGGACGCGGCGGACTCCGAGAAGACCACCTCTCGCCGCCGCAAGCGGTCCCGCCGTCGCAAGCGACCCGATTCGGCCGGCGAGAAGCGGAAGGTCGCCCGGTTCGTCACCGACCAGACCGGGGACACGACCGTCACGCTCGGCGAGGACGGCCAACTCCCGGAACTGCAGCTGGCCGAAGGGGAGAAACGACGGCAGAGGGTCGACCAGGCACCGAAGGAGGGGCTGTCGGTCGGCGTGTACGTCCTGCTCGCGTTCAGTGCACTCTCGTCGCTCGGACTGCTCCTGTTCGACCTCGGCCCCGGAACCTCGTCGCGGCAGGAGCGTGCTCTCGCCCGAGCGCAGATTCGCTCGTTCATCGACGTCCCGGACCGGGGCGGTCGGCCGCGGGCTCCGGAACGCTACCAGGAGCTGCTTCGCGACGCCCTGCTCGCGCACGGTCGCGGGGACGCCGCCGCCGAACGGACGGCGTACCGCGAGGTGCTCACCATTCTCGCCGCGGAGGACCGGGACCCATTCCAAGGCGTGACGGGCAACCTCGACCGCGACGAGAGTCTTCGCGAGGCGATCGCCACGCTGCTCGACCGCTGAGCGCGCTCACGCCTTGCGAATGCGGTCGCGGTGCTCGGTGACGTGCTCCGTCGCGTTCCGCGTGTCGAGCACGAGTTGGGAGTGCCGGACCACGAACTCGTAGTCGTACGCGGAGTGGTTCGTCGAGATCAGCACGCAGTCCTGCTCGCCGAGGAACTCCGGGTCGAGCGGCGTGCTCTCCATCCGGCGTTCCTCCCGGTGCCGGACGCTGGGGAGGACCGGGACGTGCGGGTCGTTGTAGGAGAGGACGGCCCCACGTTCGGCGAGCAGGTCCATCAGGGCGAACGCCGGGCTCTCCCGCGGGTCGTCCACGTCCTTCTTGTAGGCCACGCCCAGAATGCAGATGCGGCTGCCCCGGACCGGCTTCCCGAACTCGTTCAGGAAGTAGGTCAAGCGGTCGACGACGTAGCCCGGCATCCGCGAGTTGATCTCGCCGGCGAGTTCGATGAACCGCGTGTGCATCCCGTTCCGACGTGCGATCCACGTCAGGTAGAACGGGTCGATCGGAATGCAGTGCCCGCCGAGTCCGGGACCCGGGTAGAAGGGTTGAAAGCCGAACGGCTTCGTACTGGCCGCCTGCACCACCTCCCAGACGTCGATCCCCATCCGGTCGTAGAGGACCTTCATCTCGTTGACGAGCGCGATGTTCACCGCCCGGTAGGTGTTCTCGAGGATCTTGCAGGCCTCGGCGACCTCGGGACTGCTGACCGGCACGACTTGGACGATCGCCTGTTCGTAGAGCGCCTGGGCGAGCTCACTGCTGGTCGCGTCGATGCCGCCGACGATCTTCGGGATGCCCGAGGCCGTGTAGTCCGGGTTCCCGGGGTCCTCGCGTTCGGGGCTGTAGGCGAGGAAGAAGTCGCGTCCGCAGGCGAGGCCACTCGTCTCGAGGATCGGCAGCACGACCTCGCGCGTCGTCGTCGGGTACGTGGTGCTCTCGAGGACGACGACTTGCCCGGGGCGAAGCGTCGCGGCGATCGACTCGGCCGTCCGGCGGACGTACGTCAGGTCCGGGTCGCGGTTCTCGTCGAGCGGCGTCGGGACGCAGATCAGCAGCGCGTCCGCTTCGTGCAGTCGTGCCAGGTCGGACGTCGCCTCGAAGGAGCCGCTCTCGGTCCACCGGCGAAGGCCGTCGGAGTCGACGTGTGCGATGTAGCTCCGCCCCTCGCGGAGCGAGTCCACCTTCTGTTCGTCGACGTCGAACCCGATCGTCCGGAAGCCGGCCTCGACGAACGCCCGGACGAGCGGCAGACCGACGTACCCCAGCCCGACGACGCCGACGAGGGCGGTCTTGTCACGGATGGAGTCGAGCACGACGAACCCTCGAACCGGGTGACCGGGAGCGGTCCGTTTCTAGTCGATTCGGGTCGGCGAGGGAACAATCCGCGTGCCGACCCGTTCGCCGGCGACGACGCGGGCGATGCTGCCGGCCTTGCGGTAGTTGAAGACGACGATCGGCAGTCCCTGCTCCATGCAGTGCTGCACGGCCTGCGCGTCCATCACCTGCAGCTTCTGCGCGAGCACGTCCTCGTAGGTGAGGTCGGCGTAGCGAACGGCGTGCGGGTTCTTCTCGGGATCGTCCGAGTAGACGCCGTCGACCTTGGTCGCCTTGAGCACGACGTCGGCCCCGATCTCGCGAGCACGGAGGGCGGCGGCCGTGTCCGTCGTGACGAACGGGCTGCCCGTTCCCGCCGAGAGGATGACGACGCGGCCCTTCTCGAGATGACGGAGGCAGCGGCGGCGGATGAACGGCTCGGCGACGCCGTCCATCTTGATGGCCGTCTGCAACCGAGTCGGCACGCCGACGCCCTCGAGCGCGTCCTGCAAGGCGAGCCCGTTGATGACGGTCGCCAGCATTCCCATGTAGTGGGCGGTCTGTTCCTTGACCGTGGAACTGCTGGCGGCGAACTGCGAACCCCGCAGGATGTTGCCGCCGCCCACCACGACCGCGAGTTGGACGCCGGACTGGACGACCTCGCGAATCTCCTCGCAGAGCGAGGCGAGTTCCGCCATGCTGATTCCCGACTCGCCGCGGCGGCAGAACGCCTCGCCGCTGAGCTTGAGCAGCACCCGCTTGTAGGTGGTCTCCTCGGTCACGGTCGCGGCCTCCTCGTCGACGGGGAATCGAATCGAAAGGGGCGGCCCCGAGAGGCCGCCCCGAAGAAACTCGCCGTTCGTCCGGCGTCGTCAGCCGCCGACGCGCCAGCGAACGAAGCCCTTGGCCTCCAGCCCGGCCTCGGCGAGGGCCTGACTGACCGTCTTGCTGTCGTCCTTGGCGAACGGCTGCGCGACGAGCACGCCCTTCTCGACGTAGAAGTTCTTCATCCGGCCGTCGACGATCTTCTCGACGATGTTCTCCGGCTTGCCGCTCGCCTTGGCCTCCTCGGTCAGCTTGTCACGCTCGGCCTGCACCTCGGCGGCGTCCAAGTCGTCCGCCAGGGCCACGGTCGGCTGCAGGGCGGCGATGTGCATCGCGACGTCGCGAAGCACGTCGGCCTCCTTGTTCTCGCCGGCCGCCTGGAAGAGAACGCCCGTCTTGCCGTCGTGGTGGACGTAGCTGCCGACCGGCCCTTCGACGCGGGTGACCCGGTTGACGACGATCTTCTCGCGGATCTTGTTGACCATGTCCTCGAACGTCTCGAGGAGCGTGCCGCTGCCGTTCGGGTCGGACAGGGCACCCAGTTCTTCCCAAGAGGAGGCCCCCTCGGCGAGCGTCTGCTTGACGCACGAGTCGCCGAACGCGGCGAGGGCGTCGCCAGTCGCGACCGGGGCGGACTCGCAGACGATCTCGACCATCGCGGCCTGGCTGCCGTTGTCACTGGTCAGCGTGAAGACGCGGCCCTCCTCGGTGGCGTTGTCGGCCCGCTTCAGCTGGACCTTCTTGAAGTTCTCGCGCAGGATCGCGATCGCCTTCTCCTGGTCGCCACCCGCCTCGGTGAGGGCCTTCTTGCAGTCCATCATCGGCAGGTCGGTGATCTCGCGGAGCGCCTTGACCTGCGCGGCCGTGATTTCCGCCATGAGTACGGAACTCCTTCGTGGATGTCGTGGTCAGCGTGTGTTCGAGAACGGCCGGCAGCGTTTCCGGCCGGCGTCGCCCGTCTACTGGAGGGACGGAATCGCCTTCGGTTCGTCCTGCGGCTCGTCCTTGGGCTTCTCGGGCAGTTGGCTCTTGCCGGCGAGTACGGCCTCGGCGAGGTGAGCCATCACCAGGCGAATCGAGCGGATGCTGTCGTCGTTGCCGGGGATCGGCAGGTCGATCTTGTCCGGGTCGGAGTCGGTGTCGATCAACGCGACCACCTTCGCGCCGACGAGGTGGGCCTCGTGGACGCAGTTCTTCTCCTTCCGCGGATCGACGACGACGATGCACTCCGGGTGGCGGTTCATGTCCCGAATGCCGTTGAGGTTGCGGTAGATTTTCTGCTTCTCCCGCATCAACGTGGACTGCATCTTCTTGGAGTACGTCGCGAGCTCGCCCGACTCCTCGAGCGACTCGAGTTCCTCCAGTCGCTTCAATCGGCCACGGACGGTGCGGAAGTTGGTCAGCGTGCCGCCGAGCCAGCGTTCGGTGACGTACGGCATGCCGCAGCTCTCCGCCGCCTCGGCGACCGCCTCGGCCGCCTGCCGCTTCGTGCCGACGAACAGGATCAGACTCCCCTGGGCGGCCACCCGTTGCAGGTACTTCTTCGCACGCAGAATTCCGCGGACCGTCTCGCGGATGTCGATGATGTGAATCAGGTTGCGACGGCCGTAGATGTACGGCCGCATCTTGGGGTTCCAGCGGCTCGTCCGGTGTCCGAAGTGAACACCGGCCTCCAAGATGTCCTTCACGACGATTTCAGGCACGTCAGCTCTCCAAGGGGCACCACCAGTCCACCACGCGAAGTTCGCGGGCACAGTCCGTCCGAGCGGACCGTTACGACGTGTAAGGCGATGCAGAACAGAGGGTTCCAGCGATCCCGCGTCGCGCACCGTGCCCGACGCTTCGCCGAAGAGCCGAGATCGTATCGGTTGAGCCGAGAGGCGTCAAACGTCCGTCGTCACCAGCGGTTCGGTCAACTCGAAGCGGCCGGGCTGTTCCACGGGTGGGACGGGTCGATCCACTCTTGGCGTAGCGCCTCGGCACGATCGCGAATCGCCTGCATCTCCTCCGTGTCCTCACGTCGCTTGGACAGGTTCTTCATGGCGAAACCCATCCGGTGGTTGTTCTCGAACGCCTCGGCGTGGCGATCGAGGAAGTCCCAGTACAACGTGCTGAACGGGCAGGCGTCGTCGCCGGTTCGCTTCTTGGGGTCGTACGGGCACTGCTTGCAGAAGTTGCTCATACGGTCGACGTAGTTGCCGGTCGAGCAGTACGGCTTCGTCCCGACGACACCCCCGTCGCCGTACTGGCTCATTCCCAGCGTGTTCGGCAGGGAGACCCAGTCGACCGCATCGACGTACATTGCCACGTGCCACCCGTGGAAGGCGTACGGGTGCACGCCCAGCGTCTGGGCGAGGTTGCCGAGCACCATCAGCCGGTGGATGTGGTGAGCGTACCCGTGCTGCACTACGTGCTTCATCGACTGCCGGACGCACGTCATGTCGGTCTCCCCGTCCCAGAAGAACGTGGGCACCGGAAGGCGTTGGTCGAGCGCGTTGAGGTCGGCGTACTCGGGCATCTTCAGCCAGTAGACGCCGCGGATGAACTCCCGCCAGCCGAGGATCTGCCGGACGAATCCCTCGACGTTGTTGATCGCCGCGTGCCCGTCCTCGTACGCCTCGACGGCGAGTTCGACGCACTCGCGGGCCGAGATCAGCTTCAGATTCAGCGGAGCTGACAGCCGGGAGTGATACAGGAACGGCTCGTCGGTCCACATCGCGTCCTCGAACGTGCCGAAGTCCGGCAGCGAGTCGCGGATGAAGTCCCGCAGCATCTCGCGGGCCTTCTCGTGCGTGACCGGCAGGTCGAAGTTCTCGAGGGTGCCCGGGTGGTCGCCGAAGCGGTGCTCGACCAGTTCGACCACCTCGTCGGTCACGGCGTCGGTCCAGAAGCGGTGCGGCCCCTTCACTTCGCCCGGCCCCTTCCGGCCGAACGTCTCGCGGTTCTCCTTGTCGAAGTTCCACTCGCCGCCGACCGGCTTGCCGTCGGACGTGAGCAACACGTCGTGCCGCTTCCGCATCTCGCGGTAGAAGTACTCCATGACGAGTTCCTTCCGACCGTCGGCCCAGTCGGCGAACTCCTCGGGCGAGCAGAAGAAGTGCCGGTCCGGTCGGACCTCGAGTTCGACGCCCAGGGCGTCCGCCTCGGTCCGCAGGTTGTCGAGAACGCGGAAGTCCCCCGGCTGCACGACGACCAGCTTGTCCGGCCGCCGTCTGTTGACGACGGCGGAGAGCCGTTCCCGGTGACTCCGGCCGAGGTCGTCCGACGGCCGTCGCTGCAGCTCGTGGTACTCGACCTCGTACCCCTTCTCGGCGAGTTCGTCGCGGAAGTGCCGCATGCAGGAGAGGAAGTAGGCGATGCGGAGCTTGTGGGCCGGGACGCGGGTGCACTCCTCCTCCACCTCGCTCATCCAGACGACGTCCTGCTTGGCGTCGAAGCCGTCGAACGCGGTGGACTCGTGGTCGAGTTGGTCGCCGAGAACGAGGACGAGATGACGCACGGCAGGCCTCGGGTGGGTTTGTCGTCTGGGGGAAGTGTTGCCGCCCCGCCGGGGAACTCCAGTCCGAGGTGGGTCGGATTGGACCGTTCACCTACCTCCCAACCTGGCCAGCCGGTACATTGACTCGCATGTCCTCGACCGAGACGCCCATCGTCGCCGACGAGCCCCGACCGTCCGACCGACGTGCGTCGATCGACCTCGCGACCGGCTGCGAGCCGACGACGGACCGCCTGCAGTGCATGGAGGTCGTCGGCGGCAACGGGGCGACGCACCGGAAGATCGAGACGACCGGTCTCGACGTGACGATCTTCAGCCGCCCCCACGAGAGCGACCCGTACGGCGGCGACGTCCACTACCTGACGGGCTGCGCGTCGGGCCGAATCACGCGGATCGTCGTCGCGGACGTCGCCGGTCACGGGGCCTCGGTGGCCGAACGGGCTCGGCAGCTCCGCGACATCGCGCGAGACAACGTCAACCACATCCGTCACCAGCGGATGGTGAAGAGGACCAACCGCGAGTTCAGCGACGACGATCGCGGGACCGGCTTCGCGACCGGCGTGTTCGTCACGCTGTTCCAGCCGACGGGCGGCCTGCGGTTGTGCAACGCCGGCCACCCGCCGCCGTTCCTGTTCACGGCCGAGACGGGCGAGTGGTCGTCCTTCTCCGACCCGGAACGACGTAACCTGCCGCTCGGCGTGGTCCCCGACACGACCTTCCACGAGCTCACGCGTCGCATGGAACTCGGCGATGCCGTCCTGATCGTGACGGACGGCCTGCTCGAGAGTCGCGACGGGGACGGCTCGATGCTCGGCTCGGACGGGCTCGAGAAGTGGCTCGGGGAGTTCGGCACGCCGAGCGACGACCTCGTGGCCCGCATCGCGGCCCGGGTTCTCGAGCGAACGGACGGCGAGCCCGGCGACGACCTGACGTTGCTGCTGCTTCGCAAGAACGACAACCGCGTGGGCACTCGCGACCAACTGCTCGCCCCGGTCCGCTACCTGACCGATCTCGTCGGCCTGCGGTCCTCGAAGTAGTCCTGCTCGTCGGTCGGCCGAATCGGCGGTCGATCACGAGCGACGAGCTCGCGGCAGCGGCGGCGAATCCGTCAGTCGTCCTCGTCGGCGACGACGCCCCGCTCGCCGATTCGCCAGGCCAACCGGCCCAGCAGTCTCGCTTCGACGAGTGTGACGTAGGCGAGAACCGGTGCGGTCACGATCGCAGTCAGGTACGGCGACTTCAGCGGCACCCAGCCGACCCAGATGCACGCCCCACCGAACGTCAGCAGGCCGCCGGCAAGCAGGTAGTACGCGAGCCAAGCCCACCACAGTGGCAACAGGCTCCCGACTACGACGCCGGAGACCGGGGCGAACAGGCTCCCCGACTCCATCGAGCCGAGCAGCAGGAACGGGAAGAGGACCGCCGCGACGACACCGATCGCCGGCCAGTACCACTCCGGATGGGTGGCACGCAGCGTCTCGGCCAGACCCCAGCCGGGGACGGCCGCGAACGCGAACAGGAAGACGAGCGGCAGGAGGCGGCCGGCCCACTCCTTCCAGTTCGGCTCCGGCCACTCGCTCACCCCGTGCAGGCCGGCGGCCGTCGCTTCCAGAATCGTCATTCCGAGGGCGGCGGCGTACGAGAACGTGTAGAAGCCGAGCCAGAACAACGGCAGCACGAAGAACGCCACGACGACGGCCACCGGCGGTCCGCCCGCCCCGAAGCCGATCGCCCCGGACATCGCCAGTACGATCGTCGCCACGAGCCCCGTCAGTGCGAAACCGAGGGAGAGCAGCAGCCAGCGGGAGACGGCCGTCGGCTGCAGCACGACGTCGAACACGCCGGAGAGGAACGTCCACCGCGGCGGCGGGTCCGGTGCGATCTCCCGGTGCTCGGCGAGGCGGTCGAACACCGTCGCCGGTGCGGTCGGAGTCGGTTGGGCCTCCTGCTCACGCTGAAGCCGTGGCGGTCGCCGAGGCTTCTTCTCCGTCCTGCGATCGATCTTCGGACTCTGCTCATCGGCGGACGAATCCGGGACGCGGAGCCGTTCGCCGCAGCGGGGGCAGTCGATCGCCTGGCCCGCCTTCGACTTCGCCGCCTTGATCCGCGCCCCGCAAACGGGACAGGGGAATCGGATTCCCTCGGTCTTCTCCGGATCGACGACGGCATGCGGCGGCATCGAAGAACCCCGGTCGAGGCGGCGACTGTGCTCCGTTGCCCACTCAGGCGTCGATGGCGTCGAGCGCCTCCTCGCGGGTGTCGTAGATCGCCCAGAGCGTGTCGAGCGCCGTCATTCGGAGCAGCTCGAGCGCCATGCGGCTCGCCCCGCAGAGAACGAGTTCGCCGCCGCGGCTCTTCACGTGCTTGTGGCAGCGGAGCAGCAGGGCCATGAACACGCTGCCGAAGTAGGTGACGTCGCTGAGGTCGAACACCACCATCGGCGGATCGACGTCGGCGAGCGGCGTCATCACGATGTCGGCCGACTGCTCGATGAGATCCCACTTCATCGACTCGACGTTCGCGGCCGGGCAGATGACCACGGCGTTGCCGTGGAACTCGAGTCGAAAGTCGTTCTCCGGAGTGGGGTTCTCGCTGTCGCTCATGTTGCGTCTTCGAGGTGTTTGGGGGGAAAGCGGCCCGAGCTTCGAGGGTAGCCGCTCGGGACGGGTTCCGAAACGCCCGCGAAGGCGAATCTTCGGCCACGCGAACGGATGCGAGGTCGGCGGTGTCACGACCCGAACCCGGCCCTGTTCGCACTGCGGCTCGGGGTCTACGATTTCCCAAGCCCCGAGAGGATCCCGTGAACGACTCGCTCCACGTTCTGCACACCCAGCACGGCCGTCACTGGCGGCGGAACCGGTTCGTCTACCCGGTGCTCTCGCGTCGCAGTCGTGGCCTGTCGCTGGGGGTGAACCTGAACCCGGACAAGATCTGCAACTTCGACTGCATCTACTGCCAGATCGACCGACGCAGCGAGTCCGAGACGCGGTTCGTCGAACTGGACGACCTGCTGGCCGAACTCGACGGACTGCTGACGCTGGTGACGACAGGTCGCATCTACGAGGACGAGTCGTTCGCCAGCGTCCCCGAGAACCTGCGGCGGCTGAACGACATCGCTTTCTCCGGCGACGGCGAGCCGACCACCCACGTCAACTTGGACGAGGTCGTCGAACTCGTCGCCGAGCGGAAGCGTCGGCTCGGACTGGACGACGTGAAGCTCGTGCTGATCACGAACGCGAGCATGTTCCACCGGCCGCACGTCCAGCGTGGTCTCGAGCTGTTCGACCAGAACAACGGCGAGATCTGGGCGAAGCTCGACGCCGGCAGCGAGGCGTACTACGACCTCGTGGAACGAACGAAGATCCCGTTCGCTCGCGTGCTCGAGAACATCACCGCGGCCGCCCGCGTGCGACCGCTCGTGATCCAGAGTCTCTTCATGCGAGTCGCCGGCGAGCCCCCGACCGCTGGTGAGATCGAGGCATTCTGCGACCGCCTGAACGAGGTCGTCGCCGCCGGTGGCGGGCTGAAGCTGGTCCAGATCTACACCGTGGCTCGACGGCCGGCCGAGGACTTCGTGACGTCGCTGACCGACGCCGAGGTGGACGGGATCGCGGACCGCGTCGCCGAGCGAACGGGGCTTCCGGTCGAGCGGTACTACGGACGCTGAGCGGCCGCGTCGGCTCGGTTCGCGACGCGGAACTTCGCGCGCGACGATCCCTGTTGACCCGCCTTCGGGCTTCTCCTAAAACGCTCGGCCCTTGGAAACGCCGACCGTCGGCACGCGCAACCGGTTCCGATTCGGAGAGAGGTCACGATGAGTGAAGGGACTCACTCGCCCAGCCCGGCCCGCCAGCCGCTGTGGAAGAACAAACTGGTGCTCGGCGTCGGTACGGCCGCGGTGGCCATCGTCGTGACGGGCGTCGCGATGCAGATGGTCGGCAGCCGCGAGAGCCAGGCGAAGCCGGACATGGCCCCCGCCGGGAAGGCTCGGCCCTCGGGCGTCTACGTCGCCCGCGTCGGCTCGGCCCTCGTCAGCAAGGAGGAACTCGCCGAGGAGTGCATCGCCCGCTACGGCCAGGAGGTGCTCGAGAACATCGTCAACCGGATGGTCATCCAGCAGGCGTGTGCGGAGGCGAACGTCACCGTCAGCGAGTCCGAGGTGAACACCGAGATTCGCAAGATCGCCAAGCGGTTCGGCATCCCGGTCGATACCTGGCTGAAGATGCTGCAGGAGGAGCGTGGTCTCACGCCCGCCCAGTACCAGCGGGACGTCATCTGGCCGATGCTCGCCCTGAAGAAGCTCGCCCGTGCCGAGATCGGCGAGGTCGCCGAGGCAGACCTCAAGAAGGCGTTCGTCCGCGACTACGGCCCCCGCGTGAAGGCCAAGATGATCATGCTCGACAACCTCCGCCGGGCCCAGTCGGTCTGGGAGGAGGTCGTGAAGGCCCCGAACGACTTCGAGCGTCTCGCCCGCAAGTACTCGATCGAGCCGAACAGCCGGTCGCTCGGCGGGGCGATTCCGCCGATCCGCATGTACGCCGGCAACGACACGCTGGAGAAGAAGGCCTACGCCCTGAAGCCGGGCGAGATCAGCGGCATCATCCAGGTCGGCTTCGACCGCTACGTGATCCTCCTCTGCGAAGGTCGCACGCAGCCCCTCGTCACCGACCTCAACGAGGTCCGCGAGGAACTGACCGACCTCATCCGTGAGGAGAAGGTGCAGACCGCGGTCGCGACGAAGTTCGACGAGATCAAGGCCCGGACACGAGTCGACAACTACCTGACGAACACGTCCTACGGCGGCGAGATTCGCCAGACGTCGGGCACCCGTCCGGCGCCGTCGACCACCCCGCCGACGACCGCGACCGGTCGGCAGCCGCTCGAGCCGGCCCGCGAGGCCGCCCAGCGAACGTCGCCCTTCTCGGTCAGCCGTCCGCCCTCCAGCGGAAACTGAACCGGCTTGCCGCGAGGCGAACCCGACGAATCGACCAGCCGGTCGGCTCCCTTGGAGTCGGCCGGCTCTCTTCGTGTACGGAGAAGCCGAAACGCCCCTCAGTCGGGATCGAGCATCGCCAGGAACTCGGTCATCTCGCCCATCGCGTGGGAGTCGCCGACGCGTCGGGCGACGTCGATGCCCGTGTGCAGCGTCTCCCGAGCGGCGTCAGTGTCGTCCGCCTTGGCGAGCGCCTGCCCTTTCTGGAAGTAGGCGGGCACGTAGTTCGCGTCGAGTGCGATCACCCGGTCGAACCCGGCAACCGCTTCGTCCAGCCGTCCTTCGCCGACGAGCGCACAGGCCCGGGCGTAGTTGAGGAACACGTCGTCGGGTTCCGAGGCGAGCATGGCCTCGATGCGTTCACGCGTTGGCACGCCGTCACTCCCGGCAGACTCTTCGTGACCGGCAAGGTCGCCGCAGGTCGAGTTGCGTCGAGTCCTGCCCGTTTCCGCGATTCGGCGGAATGATTCGTTGGTTGCACGCACAGCCCGCACGACCGCGCGGCGGACCGGATAGGCAAGTTATGAGTGAGGAGGACCGATCGATCAAGGGCGCGCGAACGCGTGGCCGATCCCACCCAAGTCGTGAGGAGAAGGAGCGCCTCACGTGTGGCCGAGGACAGGCATCGTCGTCCCGCGGCTCGCCGCCGCCCCGCCCAGACCGCCAACACCATGAAGCGTATCGCCGTCCACCGGCAGCTCCTAGCTCTGCTCCTCGTGCTCTCGGCCGCGTCCTCGTACGCCGCCGACGACGCCGAGAACCCCCGCGAGACCCCTGTCGTCCGGGCCGTCCGGATCGCCAAGTCCAGCGTCGTCAACATCCACAGCGAGAAGACGGCCTCCGACGAGGACTCCCTGTTCGGGAGTGCCAAGGGCCGCAAGATCAACGGGATGGGCACCGGCATCGTCGTCGACGAGCGGGGCTACATCGTCACCAACCACCACGTGGTGGACGGCGTCGACTCCCTCCGCGTGACCCTCGTCGACGGCAGCACCTTCATGGCGCGGGTCGTCTCCACCGACCGGACGCACGACCTCGCCGTCATCAAGGTCGAGCCCAGCGAACCGCTCGACGTCATGCCGCTCGGCACCTCCTCGGACCTGATGCTCGGCGAGACCGTCATCGCGGTCGGCAACGCCTTCGGCTACGAGCACACGGTCACGCGGGGCATCGTCTCCGCCCTCGGGCGCGACGTGGAGGTCAACGAGACCCAGCGGTACGAGAACCTCATCCAAACCGACGCTAGCATCAACCCGGGCAACAGCGGCGGGCCGCTCGTCAGCTTGGAAGGACGGGTGGTCGGGATCAACGTCGCCATCCGGGCCGGAGCCCAGCGAATCGGTTTCGCGATTCCAATCGACGACGCCCGGCGGGTGATTGCCCGGCTGATCAGCAGCGAACGCATCTCGCACACGTTCCACGGCATTCGCACGCGGGAGCTGAAGAGTGCCGACGGTTTCTCGCTCGTGGCCGAGACGCCCGACTCGCGGAGCCCGGCCGGCGCGGCGGGCATCGCCTCCGGCGACGTCATCCGTCGCGTGGGGGGCGTGGAGATCGACGACCGGGTCGATCTGGAGCGGGCCCTCATCGGTCGCAAGGTCGGCGAGGAGGTCGAGTTCGAGGTCGATCGGAACGGCGAGAGCCAGGTCGTCACGGTGGTCCTGTCCCGAGCCGACGTTCAACTCGCCCGCGACAACGGTCGCAACGAGGACTCTCCCGTCGCCCGTGCCAACAACGACGTGCCCTCCGAGGCCGACCGCGTGTGGGAGAAGCTCGGTCTTCGGCTGAATCCGAGCCCGGTCCGTGACCGTGCGGCGGTCGGCCCGCGCTACCGCGGCGGCCTGCGGGTTCTCGAGGTTCGCAGCGGCAGCCCGGCGGCCCGCAACGGCATTCGCCGCGGCGACCTGCTCGTCGGTCTGCACGTATGGGAGATGATCAACCGGGACAACGTCGACTACGTGCTCGACCACCCGAAGCTCAAGACGTTCAACCCGCTGAAGTTCTACATCATCCGGAACCGCGAGACCCTGTACGGTCACCTGCGGCTGGTCTCGGCGAAGTAGTCTCAGCCGGTCGGGCCGCCCCAGCGGCGAACGAGGTCGATCTCGACACCCAGTTGGTCGCAGATGCGGCCGACGACGAAGTCGACCAGGTCGTGGATCGAGTGGGGGCCGTGGTAGAAGCCGGGCATCGCCGGCAACACCACCGCCCCCCCGGCGCTCAGCTTCGCCATGTTCTCGAGTTGAATCGTGTCGAGCGGCGTTTCCCGCGGGACGACGATCAGCTTTCGTCGTTCCTTCAGGTGCACGCTGGCCGCCCGGTGGATCAGGTTCGTCGAGAGCCCGTTCGCCAACGCGCCCAGCGTGCCCATCGAACAGGGGCAGATCACCATGCCGGCGGTCCGGAAGCTGCCGCTGGCGATGCCCGAGTCGAACTCGCGGTAGTTGCAGTACTCGACCCGGCCGGTCGCCTCGGGTGGCTCGTCGAAGATCGAACTGGTCTCGGCCTCGCCGCCAGACAGACGTCCCAGCTTGCTGTCCTCGGGCCGGTCGCTCGGCAGCAGCTGGGAGAGCTGAAAGTCGTTGAGATCGACGTGGAGGTCGAGTTCGGCCTCGAACACCCGCTGCGAGGCCGGGCTCATCACGAGGTGCACCGTACGTCCCGCAGCGAGGAGCACCTCCAGTAGCCGGACCGCGTAGATCGCTCCGCTGGCTCCGGTGATGGCGAGGACGACGTCGTTGCTCACCGGTCGCCCTCCAGTTTGGTGCCGACGTAGATCGTCGCGACTCCGAACGTCAGCGGCGTCCAGGTGACGGAGGCCAGACCGCACTCCTCCATCAGGGCCGCGAGTTTCTCGCCGTCCGGGAACTGCGACACCGACTGCGGCAGGTACTCGTAGGCCGACTCCCGGTTGCGAGCGAGCATCTGCCCGATCCGCGGCAACACGTTGGCGAAGTACCACCGGTAGGCCGGCCCGAGCACGGGCGTCCGCGGCATCGAGAACTCGAGCACCATCACCCGCCCGCCCGGTCGGCAGACGCGGGTCATCTCCCGTAACCCGGCCGCGGTGTCTGCGACGTTCCGCAGTCCGAACGCCACCGAGACGATCTGGAAGACGTCGTCGTCGAACGGCAACTGCTGCGTGTCCGCCTCGAGGAACGAGACCCGCGGCCGTTCGGGCGGACGACTCTTGGACGCGTGCTGCTCCTTCCGAGTGGCGTGCACCAGCATCTCGTGGGCGAAGTCCGTCCCCAGGACGGGCCCTTCGCTCCGCTTCGCGAACGCGAGCGCGAGGTCGCCGGTCCCCGTGCAGACGTCGAGGATCGGTGCATCCCCCTGCGGTGGGCACGCTCGGACCGCTCGCCAACGCCAGTAGTAGTCGGTCCCGCCGGAGAGCAGGTGGTTCAGGAAGTCGTACCTTCCGGAGATCTGGTCGAACATCCGGCGGATGCGTCGGCCCGTCTTGTCCACCGGGCGGGCGGCTGGTTCGGCGACCTCGGCGGTCGGGGGCATCGATGACTCCAGAGAACCTCAGTCGGGGGCGACATCGTCAGTGAAACCGTAGTCCCCCCACCGCTCGCGGACCAGTCGCCGGACGTCGTCGTTGCTCGCGAGCAGTGCGGGCCAGCCGCGCGTGTGTCCTTCCGCGGTGGTCTTGGTGGTCGCGTCGACGCCCATGCGGCGCCCCAGGCCACGGACGGGCGTGGCGTGGTCGTCCATGCTCGTCGGGCCGTCCCAGAAGTCGACGTCTCGGCCGGGATGGACGTTGGAGCCCACGTGGAACCAGACGGCCGACTCGTCGTGCACGTCGACGTCCCGGTCCACGACGACGACCGTCTTCGCGTGCATCGCCGGAGACAGCGACCAGACGGCGTTCATCACCCGCTTGGCCTGACCGGGGTACCGCTTGTCGATCGCGACGAACAACAGGTTCCGGAACACGCCGCACGGCGGGAAGTGCAGGTCCACGATCTCCGGGACGAACAACCGCACGAACGGCAGGAGTATCCGTTCGAGCGCGTGCTCCAGCCACCGGTCCTCGGTCGGCGGTGCGGACGGAACCCGCACCGGGAACACCGGGTTGGCCCGATGGGTCAGGGCCGTGACGTGCATCACGGGGAGCCGTTCCGACATGCCGACGAACCCCGTGTCCGCCGCGACCGGCCCAGCCTTCTCGAGCTCCGCGCCGGAGTCGACGAACCCCTCGACGACGATCTCCGCGTGCGCAGGGACCACCAGCGGGATCGAACGCCCTTCGACCACGTCGAGCGGATTGCGTCGCAACAGTCCCGCCAGCAGAAAGGCGTCCGTCTCGAACGGCAGCGGCGCTCGCGAGACGAGGGCGAGACGCGGGTCCCCCCCCAGCACGACGGCGAACGGCACGCGACCGCCGCTCCCGCGAGAGGCCTCGAGAATCCGCCACGACCGGCGGTGGGCGTCGGTGTGCAGGAACAACGAGCGGGCGTCGCGAACCGAGACCGGGACGCGGTCGACGTCGTACGTCTCGTCCCGCGGATCGCGACAGACGACGGCACCGTCCGTGATCACCGCAGCGGCGTCCGTCGGCCAGCACCGCGGAATCGGGAGTTCGGCCAGGTCGACGTCGCTGCCCAACTTCACGACCTGCTGGCACTCCGCCGCGCGAACCGTCTGCGGCGGCACCTTCGTGAGCTGCGAGAGTCGCGGCACGAGTTTCAGCGCCTCCAGCCAGTTCTCCGGCACGTTCGGCGTGACGAGGCCGAACAGCCGGGCGGCGAGGGCGTCGAAGTCGTCCGTCTCCAGCAGTCGCTCGACGCGTGAACGGGTGGAGAACAGGTTCGTGACGACGGACGACCGGTGGCCGCGGACGTTCTCGAAGACGAGGACCGGACCGCCGTCCCGTTCGGCTCGCACGCAGCGGGTGACCTCCGCGATCTCGTGGTCGAGCGCGACGGGTGCGGTGACGCGGTGGACCTCGCCGTCGTCCTCGAGGCGGTCGAGGAAACTGGTGAGATCGTCGAACGCCATGCGACTTCCGTGACCCGTTGGCCGTGACACTCCTCGGTCGAACCGGCACTATACCGGTCCGCGTCGCCACGCGGCAGCGTCGTGGCCCGTTCGTCCCGTGGACCGAGACCGTGTTCCAACGCCTGCTCCTGCTGTGGCTGGTCCTGCTCTGCTGGGTGGCGTACGAGTGGCCCGAGTGGTTCCCCGCCGCCCTGGACCCGTTCGTCGAGACGAAGAAGCTGGGCCTCCTCGACCCGGTCTTCGCACTGGCGATGTTCGCGATCGGGGGACTGCTGCCGGCGGCCGAGGTCGACGCGGTCGCGCGACGCTGGCCGACCGTGCTGGGTGGAACCGCGGTGCAGTACCTCGCAATGCCGCTGCTGGCGTTCGCAGTGGGGCACGCCTTCGCGCTGCCCGGCGACTTGTTGGCCGGGGTGATCATCGTCGGTTGCGTGCCGGGGGCGATGGCCTCGAACGTGCTGACACACGCGGCGGGCGGGAACACGAGCTACTCGGTCGGGCTGACGACGTCGGCGACGCTGCTGTCGCCGCTCGTCGTCCCGTTCGCCCTCTGGGTGGCGCTCGACGCCGAGACGAGCGTCGATCCGCTCCGGACGTCTCTGCACCTCGCAGGAACGCTCGTCGCGCCGGTCGTCACCGGCCATCTGCTTAGCCGCAGCCTTCCTCGCTTCGAGCGACTGGCCGCGAAGGTCGGTCCGGTCCTCGCCAACCTCGTCCTGTTGTGGATCATCGCGGTCGTCGTGGGGCTGTTGCGCGACCGACTCGCCGTGATCACGCCCCGCGTCGTGCTCGCCCTCCTCGCAGTCAACGTGCTCGGTTACCTCGCGGGGGCGGTCGGGGGCCGGATCCTGAGGTTGTCCGGTTCGATGCGACGGGCCCTCGTGCTCGAGGTCGGCATGCAGAACGCCGGCATGGGGACGCTGCTCGTCCTCGCCGAACTGACCGACCACCCCGCCGCAGCCATTCCGACCGCCGGCTACACCTTCGGCTGCATGCTGACGGGCACGGCACTCGCGAGCTTCTGGGCCGGCCGGCCGACGCGTGACACGCCGTCCACGCCGGCCTCGTCATCCGCCGAGCGTGAGCAGCCCGCTGGTGACGCATCCGACGACGACCAGCGTGCCCAAGAGCAGCGGGACGCCGAGGCGTGAGCCGCGTTCGTCCTGCCAGAACTCGTTCCAGACGTTACGCAGGGTGTCGCCTCCGTTGCCAGCACCAGCCGACGGCCTGCCCGCCGGGCACTTCCGTTCCTCACTCGGCAGGGCCTTCCGAGCGGTAGGGCTCGACGATCCGTGCCGGACTTCCCTCGACTTGAAGCTCGTGACCCGTGCTGCCCGACTTGACGCGAATCGTCCCGAGGGCCACGACGCGTTCGTCTCCCGGAACGACGGTGACCGAGGTCAGCCGCCCGACGTCGCGGTCCCCGTCGAGCACGGTCGATCCGACCTCGGGAACGACGTCGCCGTCGATCTCGACGACTCGCAGCTCTCGATTGGTGTGTCCCATCGCGAACAGCCGGTGAATCGGCTCTTGGCCGAGATAACAGCCCTTGGTGAACGAGATTGCCCGCTCCGTCCGGGCCGCCTCCTGGGCGATGTTCTCATCCGAGACGTCGACTCCGAACCGTGGCCAGCCCGCCTCGACTCTCAGGGCGTCGAACGCGTACCGGCCCGCCGGAACGGCTTCCTGGAACGTCAAGGCGTTCCAGGCGGCGACGGCCAACTCGGTCCGAACGGCGACGACGAATCCGGTCGAGCCGAGAAAGTCGGTCCGGTGGACGAGCGCCGTGTCGCCGAGCAGGTCGATCCGCCGGCAACCGTCGCACGGCAGGTCGTCCAGTCCGAGCACCCGCGCCGCGTCGGGGCCCGTGACGAACAGTTTGGAGAACTCGCCCATGCGGTCGGCGATCTCGACGTCCTCGAGCATCGCGTACTTGCCGAGGTGGTCGACGAGTGGCTTCGCCCGGTCCGGGGCGGCGTCGAGGACGACCGACTGTTCGTCGACCGCGATCCAGACGTGGTCGAGGATTCGCCCCTTCAGGCTGGTGACGAAGGCCTCGCATCCACCGCCGACCGGCAGGCCCTCGACGACGTTCGTGCAGTACGAGTGCAGGAACTTCTGGCGAGCCGCACCGGTGAACTCCAGCCGTGTCCGGTCGGAGAGGTCGAAGATCGCCGCGGACTCGCGGGCGGCGCGATACTCGGCCGCGGCGTCACCGAAGTAGAGCAGCTGCGGCTCGTCCGTTGCCGCCGGAGGTTCGACACCTCCGGCACGGCGTTGGTGGTGGTACAACTCGTCGGTCACGGGGCAACGACCTCGAGTTGGACGTCGTCCACCGCGAGCTCGCCGGTCGCCCCGTTCAGGCCGATCCGGACGACGGCCTCACGCGCCGCGGCGGGGACGCGAATCGTCCGTCCCATCCGCGTCCACTCCGTGCCGCCGACGAACGGGCCCACGACCCCCTCGCCGATCGGGCGGCGAATCGAGTCGTAGAAGTGGACGACGAGAGCGGGCTGTTCGTGTTTCTGCAGGCCACGGCCGATGTTCGTGTACTTGACCAGCCCCGACAGCCGGACCGCCGGCACGCGACGGCCGTCGAGGGCGAGCCCCTGCAGCATCTGGCAGGAGTCGCCCGGGTCGTCGTTCTCGAAGGCGACGTAGGCCTTCCCGGCCGGTGCCCCCTCGGTGACGTGCGTCGTCCGGCGTTGGTAGTGCCAGCCGTCGGCCCGGCCGTCCTCGTTCTCGTCGATCTCGAACCCGCCGTTGACGAGTCGCGGGTTGGCCGGGTCGGGCTTCACGCGTCGCTGGTCCTCCGCCTCGCCCGTCATCGGGACGAACAGCGTGGAGATCAGCTTCTCGCCGACGAGCTTGCCGTCCTCCTTCTGGAAGAGATGGAAGACCTGCTGGTACCGTCGACCGAGCGGGACGATCAGTCGCCCCCCCTCGGCGAGCTGGTCGACCAACGGCTGCGGCACCTTCTCCGGCGAGCAGGTGACGATGATCTTGTCGAAGGGAGCGTGCTCCACCCAGCCCTTGTAGCCGTCGCCGATGCGGCAGTGGACGTTCTCGTAGCCGAGCCGTTCGAGCTTTCGCCGGGCGGAGCGGCCGAGTTGTTCGACGATCTCGATGGTGTAGACGTCCTTGCAGAGACCGGAGAGGACGGCGGCCTGGTAACCGCTGCCGGTTCCGATCTCGAGGACGCGTTCGCCGGGACGCGGGTCGATCGCCTGCGTCATGTAGGCGACGACGAACGGCGGCGAGATCGTCTGCTTGAAGCCGATGGGGATGGCGGCGTCGAAGTAGGCCCGAGGTCGGTCCTTCGGCAGGACGAACTCGTGTCGCGGGACGGTCCTCATGGACTGGAGCACGCGGTCGTTCTCGATCCCCTCCGCCTCGATGTACTCCGCGACCATTCGCGAACGGAGTTTCGCGTAGCGGAGCTCCAACGCTGACTGGCCCTCGGCCTCGGTCTCGAAACCGACGAGAACGGCCGCGAGGGCGAACAACGGCGTGGCACGGTCCATCACGTCTTCGCTCACTGGGTGGGGGTCACGTCGGCCTGGTCGAACGGGACGTCGACCGTGGTGCCGTCCGTCAGCTCGAGGACGAGCGTCCCCTTGGCGGAGATCG
Organism: Planctomycetaceae bacterium; assembly: GCA_028284885.1. GTDB lineage: Bacteria > Planctomycetota > Planctomycetia > Planctomycetales > Planctomycetaceae > JANQQW01. Next base: position 1,698 of record JANQQW010000013.1, on the reverse strand, counting down.
ACTGCACCGGCGTGTTGGGCTGGCTGAAGACGACGTACACGTGGACGCCGATCGGCGTGCGGTTGCCCGCCTCGATCGTGACCTGCTTCTCGGTGTAGTCGACCTCCTTCGGCAAGGGGAACGCCTTGAGCGGACGCCCGTCCTGGTCGACGGCCTCCTCGACCTTCACCATGCCGTACGACTTGGCCTTGGTGGCCTCGCCGCCGACGAGGCTGAGGCGGAGCATGATCGCGGGCTGGGCACGGCCCTTGTCGTTGGGCAGGTTGGCCGGGAGCAACGAGGGGACGATCTTCAGTTCGCCACCGCCACCACCGGCAACCGGGGGCTGGGTGCCCGTGCCTCCACCTCCCAGCGAGACGACGCCGGCCGACTCGCCGACGAACGCCAGCTTGCTGCCGTCGGCCGAGAAGGTGATCCCGGCCAGGCGACGCGAGTCGTTCATGCTGTACTCGGTGGGCGGAGCGCCGCCTCCGTTCACCTTCCAGACCTTGGCCTTGTCGTTCGCCCCGGCGGCGAGGGCGGTCCCGTTCGGCGAGACGACGAGCCCGTTCAGGCTGCCTCCCGTGTCGATCGCCCCCAGCGGGGTGCCGGACGCGGTGTCGTAGGCGAGCAGCTTGTTCGCCCGGGCGCTGTACAGCTTCGACCCGTCCGGCGAGAAGGCGGCACCGGTCGAGAAGCCGAAGCCCTGCAGCTTGACCGGCTGCCCGGCAGCGGACGCCTCGAGCGAGAGTGCCACGATCTGCTGGCCGTCGGAGGCGTAGCCCTTCTTGCCGTCGGGCGAGATCCAGAGCGCCTTGCCGCCGGTCGGGAAGACTCCGATCGCCGCCTTCGTCTCGAGATCCCAGCAGACGGTCTCGCTGCGGCCGCCGGAGAGGACCTGACCGCTCTTGGCGACGGTGATGGTATCGACGCCCTGCTTGTGGCCGCGGAACTCGCCAGCCGACTTCAGCATGCCCTCCTCGTCGATCTCCCAGACGAAGACCACGCCGCTGCCACCGCCGCTGAGCAGCTTGGTTCCGTCCGGCGAGAAGGCGAGCGCGGAGACGTTTCGCAGGTCACGCAGTTCGGTCTGCACGTCGGCCTCGTGGCCCGTCTCCAGCAGGAACGTGCGAATCTCGGAGTTCGACTTGCCGACGACGAGAACCTTCCCGTCCGGCGAGACGGCCACGGAGTTCGAGGAGGAGCGGCCCGACGGGTAGACGTCCACGTCGCCGTTGCGCTGGACGACCGGGACGGGGCCGGCCCCGATCTCCACGACGCCGTCGTCGGGATCGACGATCTCGTTGCCGGCCCGTGTCAGCATCGCCTTGAAGTGGTCGCCGGTGGTTCGCGGCGACAGCGTGCGGACGACGCCGTCCCCGAAGAGGACGTTGAAGCTCTTCGCAGGCTCTCGCTCGGCCGAGAACATCCGGTGAATGGAGTGGACGACGTGCGTGGAGTCCGGCTTGGTCCACTCGGTCGGCTGGCCCGTGTCGGTCACCATGATGGTCTTGTCGAGCCCGTCCTCCACGTCCTCCTTGGTGAGGTCGGGGTCGCCCAGCATCGTGCCGTTCTGGTAGGCGGCGTAGGTCGTCTTGTCGGCGTTGCCGTCCTCGGCGAGTTTCGCGTGCATCGGGCTGCGGAAGACGGCCGGCATGCGGGCTGCGAGGGCCTTGTTCTGCGGGCTGTCCCACGGCGAGTTCAGGCGGAAGTCGTCGT
>JANQQW010000362.1 GCA_028284885.1 Planctomycetaceae bacterium | reverse complement strand
GGATCTGCTGGACGACGTGATCGACTCCGGCCGGGCCCGGTCCGTCCCGCCGCCGCTCGACGACGAGCCGGAGAACGGGAACGCGACCGAGTTCCTCGTGCTAGCCGCCCCGGTCGTCGTGGACGGCCGCGCCGTCGGCGTGGTCGAGATCCTGCAGCGACCCGGCCTGTTCCCCGGCGTGCTCCGCGGGCACCTCGAGTTCCTCGGCGCGCTGTGCGACCTCGCCACCGAGTACCGGCACGTCAGCGAGCTCCGACGTCTCCGCGAGCAGTCGACCGCCTGGCGAAACATCGAGCGGTTCGTGGCGAAGGTGCACGAAGGGCTCGACCCGAAGGCGACCGCCGCCACCATGGCGAACGACGGCCGCGTGCTCGTCGACTGCGACCGCACGACCGTGCTGCTCGGCCGGCGACCGAAGATCGCCTGCGTCAGCGGCGTCGACACGGTCGAGCGACGGGCGTCGTCGATGCGGAAGCTGGAGAAGCTCGTCCGCCGAGTCGTCCGCGGCCGCGAGCCGCTGTGGTACCTCGACGAGACGTCGCAACTGCCGTGGGAACTCGAGGAGCCGTTGCAGGCCTACCTCGACGAGTCGCCCGCCCGCATGCTGGCGGTGGTGCCGTTGTGGGAGCCGGGGACCGAGGACTCACCTCGCCCCAGGGCGCTCGGGGCGTTCGTCGCAGAGCGGTTCGACGCAGCGGTCGAGCGGGCCTCGTTCCGCGAGCGGGTGGAGACCGTCGCCCGCCACTCCACGCCGGCTCTCGCGAACGCGGTGGAACACCGCAGCCTGCCGCTGCTGTGGTTGAACCGGATCGTCTCGGGCGTGCTCGGGGCGTTCGGGCTGCGGCGGCTGCCGAAGACGCTGCTCGTGCTCGCCTTGGTAGCGGCCGTGGTCTGCGGGCTCGTCTTCGTGCCGACGGACTTCACGATCGACGGCCGGGCCGAGCTGCAACCGCGGGACCGTCGCGACGTGTTCGCCACGGTGAACGGCCGGGTCGAGTCGATCTCGGTCGACCACGGCGACCCCGTGTTCGCCGGCAAGCCGGTCGCCGTGCTGGAGGACTCCGAGCTCGACTACGAGTTCCGGCGGCTCGACGGCGAACTGGACACGGCGACGCAGGAACTCGACGGCGTGAAGGCGGCCCTGCTCGCCGGCCGACCGTCCGACCGCGAGGGGCTCGTCCGATACCACCGGCTGACCGGCGAGCAGAAGGAACTCGAGACCCGCATCGCCGGGTTGCAGCAGCAGAAGCAGGTCCTCGAACGCCGACGCCGGGAACTCGCGGTGCTCAGCCCGGTCGACGGTACGGTCCTCACCTGGGACGTCCGGCGGAAGCTGCTGGGCAACCCCGTCGACCGGGGCGAGCCGCTGATGACGGTGGCCGACCTCGACGGGTCGTGGGTCGTGGAGATCGCCGTGCCCGACCACCGCATCGGACACGTGCACGCCGCGCAGTCGGAACTCGGCGGCGGCGAGGAACTCGACGTCGAGTTCGTGCTGGCGACGGAGCCGGACGTGACGTATCACGGAAAGGCCGAGCGGATCGCGATGGCGAGCGAGTTCGACGGCGAGGAGTCGACGGTGCTGGTCACGGTCCGCATCGAGGACGAGGAGAAGTCGCGGATCACCCAACTCCGTCCGGGGGCGACCGTCGTCCCCCGCATCCAGTGCGGCCGCCGCTCGGTCGGCTACGTCTGGCTGCACGAGATCTGGGAGACCGTGCGACTGCGGCTGCTGTTCTGAGGAACCCGACAGTCTCGTTGAGAGTACGCTGATGTTCGCTTCGGTCCTGATGCTCACGCTGTCGTTCGCTGATCCTGACGTCGAGGCACCGGCCGCTCCGGCGTACGAGGCGGCGGAGCCGGGTGAGGCCGCTCGGCCCTCCGGAGTGACGGTCGAGAACGTGTTGCTCACGCTGATCGAGCAGCGGGACGTGCCGGCTCGGGAGTCGGGCATCCTCGTCGCGCTGCCGTTCCGTGAGGGGGACCTCGTCAAGCCGGACGCGGAGCTCGGCCGCATCGACGACGCGGACGCCAAGCTCGCCGAGAAGCGGGCCGAGGTCGACCTCGACATCGCCCGGGCGAAGGCGGCCGACGAGAGCACCGTCCACATCGCCGAGAAGTCGCTGGAGCTGGCCGAGGAGGACCTCGCCCGCACGGTGGCCGCCCGCAAGAAGGTGGACCGGGCGATCACCGACGCCGACCTGCAGCGGGACGAACTTCGCCGCGACGTCGCGCAGCTCGAACTCGAGAAGGCCGCCAAGGAGCTCTCGCGGGACAAGCTGACCTCACGGCTCAAGGAGACGGAACTCGAACTCGCCCAGCAGGCCGTCGCGCGGCGACGGATCGTCTCGCCGATCGGCGGGATGGTCGTGCAGGTGCACCGCCGTCCGGGCGAGTGGATCGAGCCGAGCGAGCCGGTGCTCCGAATCCTGCGGATGGACGAACTGCGTGCCGAGGCGTTCCTCGACGCGAACGTCGCCGGGGCGGAACTCGTGGGCCGCGAGGTCACGGTCTTCGCGGATCTCGCGAAGCGGACGAACGCCGAGTTCGAGGGCCGGGTCGTGTTCGTCAGCCCGGAGGTGAACCCCGTGGACCGCATGGTCCGGGTGTGGGTCGACGTGCGGAACCCCGACCTCGCACTCCGGCCCGGGCTGCGGGTCCGCATGACCATTCACGACGCCGCGGCCGAGGAGGAGGCCAACGCACGCCAGACCGCCGAGCGAAAGTAGCCGCCGATGAGCGTCCTCGACCTGTGGTTGCCGATCCTCGTGGCCGGCGTGGTGACCCACGTGCTCAGCACGCTCGCCTGGACCCTGCTGCCGCACCACGTTCCGGAGTGGCAGCGGCTGCCGGACGAGGACGAGTTCCAGGACTGGCTCGCCGCGCGGGACGTGAAGGACGGGCAGTACGTCTTCCCGATGACCCGCGACCAGGAGGAGATGCAGAGCGACGCGTTCAAGGAGAAGCAGGGCAAGTGCACCGGCATGCTGGTGATGTGGTCCAGCCCGGTGAACATGGGGGCCGCGATCGGCAAGACCCTCGCCTTCTTCCTCGTGATCGCGTTCTGCATCGGGTACGTCGCGTCGATGGCGTTCGACGGGAGGACGCCGACCGGGTTCGACGTGTTCCGCTTCACGGCGACCGTCGCCCTGCTGACGCACTGTGCCGGGCTGTTCCCCGGCGTGTTCTGGTTCAAGCGGAAGATCGCGCTCGACCTGCTGGACAAGGCGGTCTACGGCCTCGCGACCGGGTTGGTGTTCATGCTGCTGTGGCCGTCCGCGTGAGCGGGTTCATCGTCGGCACGGCTTGGGCGTCCTTTCCGCCGGGGCCTTCCGCGGGCATCCGTCGGCTGAACTCCGCGGACTCGGCTGCTACACTCCGGAGTGCCGCGCGAGCGGCCGCGGCGACCACTCGCCCGCCGGCCCCGTGCGGACGACCCAACCACCTCCGCGGGCCCCGCGGTACGGAGACATCATGGCGTTCGACCCCTACGGTCCGTGTCCCTGCGGACTGGACAAGAAGCTGAAGTTCTGCTGCAACGACGTCGCCGGCGACATGGAGAAGGTCGCCCGGCTGCAGGACGGCGGGCAGACGCAGCGGGCGCTCGAGGAACTCGACCTGCTCGCCGAGAAGCACCCGGCGAACCCGTGGGTGCAGACCGCCCTCGCCGCGCAGCTGCTCGACGTGGGGGACGCCCAGCGGGCCCGCGACACGCTGCACGGCGTGCTCAAGAAGTCGCCCGACCAGCCGTACGCCCTCGCGCTCCTCGCGGCCCTCGTGTTCGCGATCGAAGGGTACGAGGGAGCGAAGCCGGTCTTCCACCGGGCGATGCAGAAGTGCTCGTCCTCCTACCCGAACATGCTGGCCCGCATCGCGCTCGGCATCGCCGAGGAGGCGTTCGGCAACCAGAAGTACCTCTGCTCTCGCGAGCACCTCGCCCTCGCCCTGCGACTCGCCCAGGGAGAGGAGGGGCAACGCGAGGTCTTCATGCAGCTGCTCGAGTTCGAGGGGAACGGCGAGGTCCCCTACCCGCTCCGCAGCGTGCACGCCTTCGTCGACTTGGAGGGGACGGAGGAGCAGAACGAACAGCACACGCTCGCCGCGAAGCTCTCGTACCTCGGCCTCTGGGCCGAGGCGGCCGGCGTGCTGCAGAAGCTCGCCGACGAGCTCCCCGAGCACCCGGGCGTGCGGCGAAACCTCGGCTTCTGCCACGCGTGGGACGGCAACCTGACCGCCGCCGCCGAGCACCTCCACCGGGCGGCCGAGCTCGCCGAGGACTTCGAGACGGCGGTCGAACTGGAGACGATCGCCCAGCTGCACGACCTGGACACGACGGAAGACCGCGTTCGCGTGATGACGGCCGAGTACGCCGTGCCGCCGCTGTCCGGCGTTCTCTCGGAGTTGGACGACGTCGACCGCCTCGTCCGCGTCGAGCTGCCGCCCGAACAGCTGGAGGAAGGCCTCCTCTCGGCGGTCTACTACGTGCTCGACCGTTCGCCGGGCGACGAGCCGATGTCGTCCGAGGCGGACGTCGACGACGTACCGGAGGTCCTGGGGCAGCTGTTGCTCTTCGACGCCCACGCCGAGGCCGAGTTGCCGCCGCGCGTCACCCTGACCGGCCGCGAGGGGGACTCGTTCGACGCGGTCCAGTCCCTGTTCGTGGAGACGTTGGGCGACCGGGCGGAACCACGCGAGAGCGAGCACGGCCCGACCGAGACGCTGCCGACGGAGCTGCAGGTGCTCAGCTGGCGGTGGTTCTTCCCGCCGAAGACGCCGGTTGCCGTGCAACGCGAGCTGGAGCAACGGAAGTGGCGGGAGGTGCTCGACGAGACCTGGCCGGCGACGCCGCTCGGGGGACTGGACGGCAAGAGCCCGGCGGAGGTGAAGGGGGACGAGGCGAGCCGGGTGAAGCTCGCCGCCGCGATCCAGACGCTGGACGCCCACTGCAACGCGAACCAGTACGAGCTCGACCTCGCCGAGATGCGAAGCCGATTCGGTCTGCCGGAGGTCGCGTCGTTCGAGGTCGCCGACGACCAGCCGATCAACGCGGTCTCCTCGATGCAGCTCGCCCGGATCGCGATCGGCGGACAGTCCGACGCCCGGCTCGCCGAGCTCGTCAACCGGGCGCTGCTCATCCGGCAGAACGCCTTCCTCCGGCGGCTGCTGACCGAGGTGCTGGACCGCCCGAGCTGTCGCGAGACGGTCGACCTGGACCGCTGTCACCAGACGCTCGCCGACCTGGAGCGGAACCGGTTCGACGTGCCGGCCGCGCTGGCGTGGATCAAGGCGGGGGCGGAGGTCTCGACGGGTGGAGAGGAGTTCGAGCGGAAGCTGTCGTGGAAGCTCCGAGAGCTGCGGTACCGCATCGAACTGCCGGAGGACCCGGAGCTGCCGCCGCTGCTCGAGCACCTCTGGAACTACTTCGGGTCGAAGCTGCCGCAGCTGCGAGAGCACCTCGACGAGACGGCACGGGCCGCGGGCATCGACCCGCCGTGGGGCTCGGGAGGGTTGATCACGTCCGCGACGACGACCACCGGCGAGGGGGGGCTATGGACGCCCGGCTCGCCCGAGGAGCCGCCCGCCGAGGGGGGGGAGTCGAAGCTGTGGGTGCCCGGTCAGTAGTCGAGGTTCGGGGGGAGGTTCGTCGGTGCGATTCGAGTCCCCCGCCGCGGTGATGCAGCACGCGATCGGACTCGCCCGTCGCGGACTGGGGTTCGTCGAACCGAATCCCGCGGTCGGGGCGGTCGTCGTCGACGAGAGACCCGGTGACCCGGTCGCGTACGAACTCGTCGCCGAGGGGTGGCACGAACGATTCGGCGGGCCGCACGCCGAGGTGCACGCTCTCCAGCGGGCGGCCGAGCGCGCCCGCGGGGCAACGCTGTTCGTCACGTTGGAGCCCTGCTGCCACGAGGGAAAGACGCCCCCCTGCACGCGGGCCGTCCTCGCAGCGGGAATCGCAAAGGTCGTGGTCGGCACGCGGGACCCCGCCCCGCACGTGGACGGCGGTGGCATCCGGGCCCTTCGCGAGGCGGGCGTCGAGGTGGAGATCGGTGTCGGGGGGGAGGACGCCGCCGCCCTCGTCGCCCCGTTCGTCACCCTGCAGACGAAGGGCCGGCCGTGGGTGCACGCCAAGTGGGCGATGACGCTCGACGGCCGGATCGCGTCGCGAACCGGGCACAGCCGGTGGATCTCCGGCGAGCGGTCCCGCCGCGTCGTGCACGACCTTCGCGGGCGGATGGACGCCGTCGTCGTCGGGGCGGGCACGGTCCGGGCTGACGACCCGCTGCTCACGACCCGCCTGCCAGACGACGCGGACCCGCCACGCGTGGCGACGCGGGTCGTGCTCGACGGCCACGCGAGCCTGCCGCTCGACTCCCAACTCGTCCGCACGGCCCCCGAGGTCCCCTGCCTGCTGTTCGCGACCGAGGCGGCCGACCCGGAAGCCGTGGCGGCCCTGTCCGGACGGGGTGTCGAGGTCGCGACGGTGTCCGCTTCGCCCGGCTCCCCGCATCGACCGAGCGTGCGGGCCGTTCTCGCGGAACTCGGACGACGCCACTTCACCAACGTGCTCGTCGAAGGGGGCGGCACGCTGCTCGGCTCGTTCTCCGATGCGGGACTCGTCGACGAGGTGCACGCCTTCGTCGCACCGAAGCTGCTGGGGGCCGGTCGGTCGCCCGTCGAGGGAGTCGGACTCCCCGAGGTGCCCCGGCTCCCTTCGCTCGAACGACTGCGGGTCGAACGGCTCGACGACGACGTCTACTGGAACGGCATCGTCCGCCGCGAGGAGTGACGGGAAGTCGACGCGGTCCCCTCCCCCTCTCCGTCCGGCGGAAAGGAGGAGACCGTTGAGACTCGGTCGACTGGCTCCCGCGGGTCCCGCCGACCGTCCTCCCCGGAACATTCGACTTCGAACCGTTGCCCGGGCGGGATTTCCGGCTCGCTGCCGGTTGCGTTCGCCAAGGGGGCGGACTCCAATGAACGACCCGAGGCTCGGCTCGTCCCCCCGCACGTGGCGAGGAGGCCGGACGAGAGGAATTCCGGGGAATCGGCCAACGGAACGGCCTCGGCAGGCGTAGGTTGGGCACGCCCTCGGTCCGCCTGGCGCTCGCATGTCACCCGGTCTCGCGGCCCCGGCCGACGAGGATTCGACTCCGAGACTCCACCCCATTGAGTTCGTCGATGAGCAACGAGCCCGTCATCTCGATCCGCAACCTCTCCAAGATCTACCGGGACTTCTGGGGTCGTGCGAAGGTGCAGGCGGTCAAGTCGCTCAGCCTCGACGTCCAGCAGGGCGAGGTGTTCGGGCTGCTGGGGCCGAACGGCTCCGGCAAGACGACCACCGTGAAGATGCTGCTCGGCCTGTTGTTCCCGACCGACGGCGAGATCACCGTCCTCGGCGAGCCCCCCACAAACGTCGAGAAGAACGAGCGGATCGGCTACCTCCCCGAGGAGTCGTACCTCTACAAGTTCCTCAACGCCGAGGAGACGCTCGACTTCTACGGCAAGCTCTTCAAGATGCCGGCCGACGTCCGCAAGGAGCGGACCCGGCAACTCATCAAGGACGTCGGCCTGGAGCACGCTCGCAAGCGACAGCTGCGGGAGTACTCGAAGGGCATGACCCGCCGCATCGGCCTCGCACAGGCCCTCATCAACGACCCCGAGCTCGTCGTCCTCGACGAGCCGACGAGCGGGTTCGACCCGATGGGCCGCGACGACATGAAGAAGATGATCGCCAAGCTGAAGGACCAGGGGAAGACGGTCGTGATGTGCAGCCACCTGCTGGGCGACGTCCAGGAGATCTGCGACCGCATCGCGATCCTCTACTCCGGCGAGCTGAAGGTCATGGGCAGCGTGGACGAGCTGCTGCAGTCGACCGAGCAGACGCAGATCGTCACCCCGGAACTCGACGAGGAGACGCTCGCCGAGGTGAAGGAGGTGCTCGCCCGCCGCGGTGTCGACGTCAATCGCGTCGAGACGCCGCAGGCGACGCTCGAGGATCTGTTCCTGCAGACGGTGAAGGAGAGCCGCGAGCGTCCCGGCCGCCGGCACGTCCCCGAAAACAACTGACCGAGCCCCGGCCTTCCGCCGCCCCGTTCGCTCGTCCCCCGAATCACCGAGTGGTCTCCGTCGATGGGATTCGATCTAAACGAAATCGACTACGTTCAGTCCCTCGCGGACTGGGGGGTCGTCTTCTTCGCGTGCTTCTCGGTCGCAGCCGTTGTCGCGTTCTTCTTCGCCCCGATCGCCGGCGGACGTCGCGGTCGTGCGAAGCTGTACGCCGCCGCGGGTTCCGGACCACTCGCGCCCGTGAACTACGTCCTCGCCGCGGCGGGAGCCGTCGGAGCGGGCATCTGGTCGTGGCAGAATCCCGAAGCGGTCGCCGGCTTCTTCGAGCTCATCTTGCGCGGCGTCCTGGGAAGAGCCGGCCGAGAGATGGCGGTGCTGTTCGTCGGACGCCCCGCCCTCGCCGGCGTCGCCGCGATCGTCGGCGCCTTCGGCGGGTTCCTGCTGCTGCCGGCCGTGCTGGGGGCCGTGCAGGTCAACCTCGGCCGCATCTGGACCATCGGCGTCCTCACCTGGCGCGAGGCGGTCCGCAAGCGAACGCTGTTCGTCTTCATGGTCTTCGCGTTGATGTTCATGTTCGCCGGCTGGTTCCTCTCGGAGCCGAACCTGCGGCCGGACGCCCTCGTGAAGAACTACGTCATCTTCGTGCTGCGAACGCTGACGTGGCTGACGCTGCCGGTCGTCCTGCTGCTCGCCTGCTGGGGCATCCCGGACGACATCAAGGCCCGGTCGATGCACACCGTCGTCACCAAGCCGGTCCGCCGCAGTGAGATCTACCTCGGCCGCATCCTCGGCTACACCTTCGTCACCACGGCCGTCGTGGTGGTCGTGGGCGTGGTGGGCTACCTGTGGATGATCCAGCAGGTGCCCCGCGCGATCACCAAGGGCGAGGTGGAGATCGACGGTCGCAACGTCCGCTTCAGCGAGACGCTCGACGACGAGATCCGCGTCGAGATCGACCGCGTCCGCGGCGAGCCGGACGTCTACGTCGACACGGCCGCCGGTCTGCGGAAGGACCAGCCGGCCGTCTACGACCTGTACCAGCGGGCCCACGACAAGTTCGTCGGCGAGCTGCTGACCGCCCGCGCCCCGGTCTACGCGGACAACCTCAGCTTCTACGACCGCGAAGGCGTGCCGACGGCCTCGGGCATCAACGTCGGCGACATCTGGGAGTACCGCAGCTACGTCGAAGGGGGCGAGGGGAGCCGGGCCCGTGCCTCGTACACGTTCGAGAACGTCACCCCCGCCCTGCTCGTCGACACGGCCGAGGTCGTCGTCGACGCGGACGGGAACGAGACCGTCGAGCGGGTGAGGAAGCTTCGGCTCGAGTCCTCGTTCGAGGCGTTCCGCACGTTCAAGGGGGACATGAACCGCGGGCTGCTCGTGCAGTACCACTTCGTCAAGGACCTCCGAAGGCAGCTCGCCGACGGCGTCGCCGGCGTCGCGATCGGCAAGCTCCCCGCCCGCGACTTTCTCTCGCTCCGCCGCGACGTCTCGCAGGGCAACTTCGCCGAGGCGGCCGGACAGCTCGCCCGGCTCGCCGACGGCTACCGGTCCCGGCAGCTCAAGCTGAACGACGAGGACTCGGCCGCCCTGAAGCGAGGGTACGGTCAGGTGGCCGAGCTGTTCGAGCCGTTCGGCAAGGCGTGGGCCGACTCCCTCGCGACCGCGGCCCGCTCCGTGGCGAACGCCGCCGCGAGCAAGGACGACGCCGGGATCGCCGAGGCGCTGAAGACCTTCGGCGAGCGGTTCCAGGAGCACGCGGCCACGCTGGAGGAGAAGGTCGTCGACGTCGACGTGCCGTACGGCGCGTTCGCCATCAAGGAGTTCCGGGGCAACATCCAGTACGTCGGCCGAACGCTCCGCGTGCGGGGCTCGACCGAGACGCTCGACCTGTTCGACGACCTCGTCCACGGCGGCCGGCTGAAGATCGAGGTCGCCTGTCTGGACCGCAGCCAGTACCTCGGCATGGCCCGGCCGGACCTCTTCATCCGCACGCCGGACAAGCCGTTCGCCGTGGGCTTCGCCAAGGCCCTGCTCGGCGTCTGGCTGTACTTCGTGCTGATCGTCGTCGTGGGCGTCACGGCGAGCACGTTCGTGAAGGGGCCGGTCGCCACCTTCCTGCTCGTGTTCCTCGTCCTGCTGGGCAACTTCGGCTACGGGTTCCTGCAGGAGGTCGTCAGCGGGAACCTGAAGGGGTCCGGCTCGATCGAGTCGGCCGTCCGGCTGTACACGCACCGGAACCCCAACGTCGAACTCGACCAGACGACCACGCGGGAGGTCATCGCCGGTGCGGACACCACCATCAAGGGGGGGCTCTGGATCGTCTCCAAGATCATCCCCGACCTGGAGGTCTACTGGCTCGCCGGCTGGGTGGCGAACGGCGTGGACGTCAACTGGGCGGCCGGCCTCTCCTACTGCGTCTTCACCACGCTGGCGTACTGCCTCCCCTGTCTGCTGGTCGGTTACTACAGTCTGAGATTCCGGGAGCTCGAGGCGAAATGAGCAACCAGAGAAGCCGCAACCGCAAGCTCGCGTACGCCGGCGGAATCGCCGCGCTGCTCATCCCGATCGTGGTGCTCGGCATGCCAGCCGGGAACCGCGGGCAGGAGGGGTTCAGCGGCATCCTCGCGCAGATTCGGGCCGACCCCGACCACCAGTTGGGCGAGACCACGCTGGGTGACGTCGATCCCGCCTCCGCCACCATGACGTTCGTGCTGCTCGGCTTCCGCGGGCTCGCCGCCAACCAGCTGTGGATGCAGGCGGACGAGCACAAGCAGCGCAAGCAGTGGGCAGAACTCGACTCGACCGTCGAGTCGATCACCAAGCTGCAGCCCCACTTCAAGAAGGTCTGGGAGTTCCACGGCTGGAACCTCGCGTGGAACGTCTCCGCCGAGTGGGACGGCGTGGAGGACCGCTACTTCTGGGTGAAGAAGGGGGGTAAGTTCCTCGTGAAGGGAACCCGCCGCAGCAGCCGCTACCCCGAACTCTACTGGGAGGTGGGCCGCGTCGTCGGCTTCAAGATCGGCCGCAGCGACGAGTGGCGGCAGTTCCGCCGCTTCTTCCTGTCCGACCCGGACCCCGAGTTCAACGGCGGGCAGGATCCGGAGATCGCCGGCATCGGCGACGCGCTCGCCCGCGACAACTACCTCGCCGCCCGCCACTGGTACTACCGGGCCAACGAGCAGGACCGCTCCGTCAACCAGCGGATGATGGCGACCGAGCTGTTCCGGTCGTATCCCGCCCGGTCGCAGTTCGACTACGGCGGCGCCCTCCACCGCGAGGGCAAGTTCACGGACGAGGCCCAGCAGGCCTGGAAGGACGCGGAATTCCTGTGGCTCGAGGAGTTCGGGCAGGAGGAGTTCAACTCCCTCCGTGGCGGCTGGATCGTCATCAACCCCAGCTCGGACGAGCAGCTCCAGGCCCTCACCGATAAGGACGACCGGATCTTCCCGCTCGAGGCCAAGCGGAAGGCGGTCGAGTCCAAACGGAAGCTGACGAACTTCGACTACTGGGCCGCCAAGGCGAGCTCGGAAAAGACCGAGAACACCAAGCTCGCACACCAGTTGATCTACGCCGGCCGGCAGCTGTTCCACGCCGGCCTGACCACGCCGACGACCACCTTCGCCGTCGCTGACGCCGACGTCTGCGAGAAGCTCGACGAACTCGAGGGGCTGACGGACGGACAACGGAAGGTGCTCGCCGCCGCCTGTGAAGCGGGCGTCGTCTGGTACACCACCGACCCGGACGCCCCGGAACTCAGCGAGGAACGGCGGGTCAAGCTGAAGTTCGCCAAGTCGAAGCTCGAGGTCGCCGTCGAGGCCGACGGTCCGGTCGTCCTGACGGGCGATCTCGCCGAGACGCTCGAGACGACGCCCGACGACCTGTTCGCCGACCTGCTCGTCCTCCGGGAGGCCGGGCACCTCGTCGCCCGCTCCGAGTGCGAGGTCGTGTTGCGGGCCGGCATGGTCCGGTACGAGGACGTGCTCAAGAGCGTGAAGCGACTCGAGGAGGACACGCTCTCCGTCGAGGAGGGGCTCATGTCGGTCATCTACCTCCGCAAGCTCTACGACCAGGACGAGCTTCCGTTCCCGACCGAGTACCCGCTCAAGCGGTACTGGGACGCGGAGTGGAACGCCGACGCCCTCCACGGCCGGATCAGCGAGGTCGAGCGGATGTACTACCGAGACCAGCCGACGATCGAGTACTGAGCCCGGCTCAAGTCCACCGCGTCAGCTGCAGGTCGTCCGACCACTCCACCGACCGCCGACGTAGCCCGTCGGCGATCGCGGTCCGGAACGTCTCGGCGTCGTCGAGCAACGACTCGTAGGCGTCCCGCTCGTCGCCCGAGTCGAGCGTTGCGAGGAACCGCTCGTAGCACGGGACGACGCGTTCGACGACGGCCTCGCCGAGGAACGCGATCCGCTCCAGCGGCGTGCGATCCAGCTGCTGCCTCAACCACGGCCCGGCTTCCACCCGGGTCGAGCACTCGCCGACGAGGGTCGTCAGTCCGGCCACGTTGAGGGCGCGGCTGAACCGGCTCTTCGAGTGCAACCTCCGCCACGTCGCCGGGTCGTCCCGGTGCAGCCACTGGTACCGAACCGCGAGCGAGTGGCGGTACCGCTCGACGTCGTGGGCGAGCGTCGTCCACTCCCGGAAGGGGCGAGGATACGACTCGCCGAACCCGTACCAGCCGAGCACGTCGTCGAGCAACCGCGAGTACACGTCGGCCCCGAGGACCGGCCGCCCCTCCAGCAGCAGGTGCAGCCGCTTGCCGAAGACGTTCGGCTCCTCGTCGACGCGACCGCGGCGTGCCGGGTCGCACAACGTCGAAGGCCGCGTCGGTCGGCCGAACACGCCCACCGCCTTCGGACGGGCGTAGCCCAGCGACTCGGCGACGTTCCAGACCGCCTCGTGCGCCCGCGTCTCCACGTCCGCCTCGCGCGGTGCGTCGTCGTCCAGCACGACCACCAGGTCGAGGTCGGACGACGGGACGAGTTCCAGCCGTCCCAACGAGCCGACCGCCACGACCGTCGAGACGTGCTCCGGCGGTGACGCGGCAAGTCGTGACGTCAGTTCTCGGCCGACGCCGAGCGAGCGACGGTACGCGTCGAGCAGCGTGCCGCCGAGCGCCACTCTCGACTCGTCGTCGGCGAACACGTTCAGACGTCCTTCGCGAGCCGCTTCCGCAGCAGGTTGAGGGCGATCTTCGCCGTCCGAATCTTGCGGAGCGCCGGGTCGCCGACGAAGTTCACACGGTGGGCCTCGACCCCGCCCGCCCGGGCGAGCGCCACGAAGGCCTCGGGCACGGCGGCGTTCGCGTCGTCGGGGTCCCACGTCGGGCACTCGGTGACGGCGAGCGCGTAGTCGGTGTGCAGGAGGTCGCGACACCGTTCGGCCATCGCCTCGGCCGTCGCCCGCGACACCCGCGTCTCGTCGGTCAGCATCTCGTCGGGCAGGTCGAGCAGACGCCGCATCGAGTCGTCCGTCGGCACCACGACGCCGCCCCGGTGGACGAGGTGGTGCCCGGGGACGTCGGTGACGAGGTGGGCGAGCAGTCCGCCGGTTCCGGACTCCACGGTGGCCAGCGTCTCCCCCCGTTCGAGGAGCATCGGCACGAGGACGTCCCAGAGTTCCTGCTGCTCCTCGCCGAACACGAGGTCGCCCAGCCGCTCG
>JANQQW010000349.1 GCA_028284885.1 Planctomycetaceae bacterium | reverse complement strand
GGGGCCCGCAGGAGTGCGTCGGCGAGATGCTCGAACAGTTCACCGAGCGACGGGCCTACGTGCTGGAACGACTCGCGGCGATCCCGGATCTGAAGTACGGCGAGCCGGGCGGGGCGTTCTACGCATTCTTCGACGTCTCGGCCTACTTCGGCAAGCCCCTCGGCGGCGGTCGCGTCGTCGAGAACTCGACCGACTTCTGCACGGCCCTGTTGGAAGAGGCCCACGTGGCGGTCGTCACCGGAGACGCGTTCGGCGCCCCCGGCTTCGTCCGGCTCTCCTTCGCGACGAGCATGGACGTGATCGAGAAGGGCTTCGACCGACTCGAGGCGTTCCTCAAGGGAGCCTGAGGCGACTGCCCGGCGAACTACTGGCGAGCAAGCTCCGCCCGGAACTCCGCGGCCTTGGGGTGGGCCGGGCTGCCCTGCAGGAACCAGGTGACGGCGGCGTCCGAGGCCGTCGGCGGAATCCGCTGGACGCTGCCGTCGCTCATCAGCACGTTGACGAAGTCCTCGCCCGTGTCGCCCATCGCCGCGCGTGGGTTCTCGGGGTCGAGGACGAAGTCGCCCGGCTGGTCGTAGACGACCGCCTTGTCCGGCCCGACCTCGATGACGATCGGCAGGTTGCTGGCCGGCCGGTCGCCGGTCTCGATCTGGCGGAGTGTCAGCGTCGAGTCGGACTTCGGGAAGAGCGTGCCCGGCCCGGTGACCAGGAGGTACCGCGTCTTCCGCTCGTTCACGAGGTTGGGATCGACGAACAACTCGCTACCGCCGGCCTTGATCGCCTCGACCGTTTCCACACGCCACGTCGAGACGGGTTTGCCGTTCTCCGTGCGGGGAGCCGGGATCAACGCGTTGTTCGCGTCCCCCTCGGCGTACACGTGAAGGCCGATGCCGATCATCTTCAGGTTGTTGCGACTCTGCGTGGCGACGGCCGCCTTCCGGGCGGCGTCGAAAGCGGGCTTCAACGCGGTCGCCAGTTCGACGAGCCCGTCCGGTCGCGGTGCGTTCACGGAGACGTCCGCCCCCTCGACCTCGACGGTGATGCCGTTCACCAGTGCGTCGGTGACCGCGAGTGCGGCTTCCGGGTCGGGCAGGGGGCCGTTCTGAATTCGCCCGTGGACGAAGAAGTTGTACAGCGACTTGACGGAGTTGATGCCGTTGTCGAGCGTCAGCCGGACCTGCTCGGCGGACTCCGCGTCCTTGGCCGTCACGTCGATGCGGAGCAGGTTCGCGGCGCTCGCGTCGGCGCGGGCCACCACGACGTCGACGTGCTCGGCCAGCTCGACGAACGGTCGGACCTGGCTGGGGATCTCCTCGCCGAGGTCCCGCTTCAGCACCGCGACGACCTCGCGCATCGCAGCCACGTCGGCGACGACCACCGCGTCCGCCGAGAAGACCTGCGACCGCATCCGCTCGGCCAACGGTCCGGAGCCCCCAGTGGGCTCCAGGAACTCGGGCATGGCCGCCAGCGGGGCCACGACCAGCGTCTTGTCGGTCGGGAACGCGATCGACGGTCCGTACGCGGAATAGCACTTAACTCCGGCGATCTCGGTGACCTCGGCGTCCTGGTCCGGGTGAGCACGGGCCGCCCGGAGGACCTCGTCCTGGTCCGGCGGTGTCGCGAACCAGAGGACGAAGGCGGGCTCTTGGGGTGGCTCCGGCTCGGCGAACGGGTCGGAGCCGTCGTCCAACGCCTCCTCGTCGAAGCTCGCATCACCACGGCCGACCGTGAGCGCGTCGGCAGAGGGCGTCTTGAGCAACACGACCGCTCTCTCGATCGTGCGGACGTCGAACCCGGCCTCACGTTGTTGCTGGTCCACGACGATCTCGACCGGCAACTCCTGGGCAAGGTCGGACTCGAACGCCTGCTTCGGATGCAGCACGAGCGCGACGGAGTGCTTCGGCGTCACGTACTTCAGGAACGACGGGTCGCCCGGGAGGACGACGGGCCCTGCGGGCGGCCGGTTCTCGCCCTCGGCCTCGCCGACCGACTCGTTCGACGGCTCGCCCTGGGTGCCGGACTGGTCCTCTTCGGTGCCGGAGGCTCCGGCCTCCGTCGTCTGCTGCTCGTCCGTCGGATCGACCACAGTCGTGTCGCCGCCGCCGCAGCCCAGCAGTGCCAACGGGACGAACAGCATCAGCCAGCAGGAGATCGACTTGGTCTTCATCGCTCGGTCCGTGCGGAAGCGTAGCAGGTCGGTGCGCGTGTGCATCACGGGGATGCTAGCCACGGCACGTCCGCCACGCCACGTTTCGCCGGACGGATTCCGAGCTGGTGCACCACGTCCGTCGACGACCGCCTCGAGGCAGCTTCTCGCGGCGGCCGACTCAGTTCTTTCGGTCGCCGACGTACTTCGGCGTGCCGACCGTGAGCGTGCCGGTCGGGTAGACGGAGAGCGTGCGCGTCTCGACGACCTTCACCTCGACGTCGTCCGGGAGTTCGATCTCGAGGAACTCCATGCGGACCGTTCCCGCCTGGTTGTCGAGCGAGGAGAGGACCTTGACCTTCTTGGGCACTCCGCTTTCCTCCGGGTGGACCCTGCGAGCCGGGAGGCGGTCGTCGCCTCCGCACGGCATGTCACTGTGTCCAACGTAGCTCCGGAACCGCCACCGCGTCGGCCCAGTCCTCCGAAAGTCGGCGGCAGCGACCAGTCCGGCAACGCGGACCTCCCGAACGGAAGAACGGTCACGACCCGCACCGCCGGCCTCGAGACGCCGTCGTGTGTCAACTCGCCCACTCGAACCCGCACGTGTCACAGCGGAAGACCGCCACGCGGCGTCGATCGGCCGACGTCTCCTCCGCGGAGGTGGGAGCTTCGAGGCCGTAGAACTTGCCGGCGGCCCTCCACTCTTCGAGTTCCCCTCTCGACATCGTCCGCTCGGATCGCTTCACGTGTCCGCGCTCCTGGCAGCGTGGGCACACGAGGCTCGCCTGTTGCTCACGTTCCCGGTCCTCGGCCTGTTGCCGGTTGAAATCAGCGAGGGCGGCGTCCGCATCTCGCCGCGCCTGCCGCTCGGGGACTTTCGCGACGAGCGCTCCCCAGATGAGGCAGACGACGGTGAGCAGGACAGTGAAGACCAACGGAATCGACTCCCGTTCCGGATCCAAGTCCTCGAAGTCCGGCGAGAGAACGAAGCCCGTGACGACCCCGGCGGCGACCAGGGACCCGACGAGGCTCCAAACCAGGATCGTGGCGGCGCCGGACAGCGGTTCCGTGCCGATCAACCAGTTGTCGCGCATGACCGAGCGGTTGAAGAACCTGAGCAGTTCCTTCGCAACGGAGAACCGGTCCGCAACCAACTCGACTTGAAGAGTCTCGTCGAAGCGTTCGTCTTCGAGATCCGCCGCGTCCGGACCGTCACCCGAGGACGAAGGCACGACGATGCGTTGCTGGCAGCGCGGGCAGAGGAACGCACTGCCGGCCATCTCGTCGCCCACGCGGCCGGCGAAACGGCAGTCGGCGTTGAGGCACTGGATGGAGATCACGTCGGGCTCCCGCGTGCATCGACAACGACCGGGACCACCGTTGCAGGGAATCGAGGGGCGACGTAAACTCCCGCCCAGCTGCCTCTCTCGCCGATTTCGGCGGACTGGACTGCCCCGTAGTGTAACGGCAGCACGACTGACTCTGAATCAGTTAGTCTAGGTTCGAATCCTAGCGGGGCAATTCTCGAAGCCGCACCCGGAAACGGGGGCGGCTTCGCTCGTTTCCGCAGCGAAGTCCAAGCAGGCGTTGCCTCCGCGAGGGGAAGCGATTCTCATCCTCGCGGCGTGCCGATAGACTGAACAGGTCCTGCCACTGCGTCCGACAACGGGGTTACGACGATGCCCGCTGCCCGAACCGACACGCTGGGGTGTTCCGAGTTTCGCCGGACGACTCGACGGGGCTTTCTGCGGGCCGGGGGAATCGGTCTCGGCGGCCTGTCGTTGGCCCAGCTGCTCGCACACGAGGCGGCCGCCGGCGCCGCGGCGAAGTCCGAGAACTCCGTGATCGTGCTCTGGATGCGGGGCGGGCCGTCGCAGCACGAGACGTGGGACCCCAAGCCGCTCGCCCCGGCCGAGTACCGCGGGGCCTTCGGAGCGACTGCGACCGCCGTGCCGGGAGTGCAGATCTGTGACCTGCTGCCTCGGTCCGCGGCCCTGTTCGACAAGTGGGCGGTCGTCCGCAGCCTGCACCACGACAACGCCGGGCACTCCGCCGGAGACCAGATCCTGTTCACCGGACACCCGCCCGGCCGCAACCCGGACGTCAACGTTCACCCCAGCTGTGGCTCGATCGTCTCCCGCCAACTCGGGCACCTCTCCCCGGAACTGCCGCCCTACGTCATGATCCCGCGGCAGGTGCCCGGGACCGGAGCCGCGTACCTCGGCGTGGCCCACGCCCCCTTCGAGACCCGGACCGACCCGGCGAACAAGGGCCCGTTCCGGCTCCAGAACTTCTCGCTGCTGGAAGGGACGGACGAGTCCCGGTTCCGGTCGCGGCGGTCACTGCTCGACTCGTTCGACCGCTTCCGCGCCGACGTCGACGCGAGCGGCTCGATGGAGGCGGCGGACGACTTTCGCCAGCAGGCGTACGGCATCCTCACGTCCGACCGGGCCCGCCGGGCGTTCGACCTCGACGCCGAGCCGCAGGCGATCCGCGACCGGTACGGCTTCGTCCCCACCTACAACCCGAACGACCCCCGGCGTTGCAGTGCCAGCGCCTTCCAGCAGCGGGTCCTGCTGGGGCGACGGCTCGTCGAGGCGGGCGTGCGGCTCGTCACCGTCGACTGCCGCTGGTGGGACACCCACGTCGAAGGCGTCGACTCGATGAGGAACGGGTTCCTGCCCCGCTGGGACCAGTGCTACTCCGCGTTGATCGAGGATCTCGACCAGCGAGGACTCCTGGAGTCGACGCTCGTCGTCGCGTGGGGCGAGTTCGGCCGCACGCCGAAGATGAACAAGAACAACGGCCGTGACCACTATCCGGGCGTGTTCAGCGCGGCGTTGGCCGGCGGACCGGTGAAGGGGGGCCGCGTCGTCGGTTCCTCGGACGCCAAGGGCGCTCTCCCACTCGACGACCCGAAGTCGCCGCAGGACGTGCTCGCGACGATCTACGACCACCTGGGCGTCGATACGCAGGTTCACTATCCGGATCACAGCGGGCGGCCCATCATCACCCTGCCGTTCGGCAACCCGATCGAGTTCGCGTAGGCCTCGAGCACGACCCGACCGGAAGCCGCCGCTGCGGCTGCTGCCGAACCGACCGCCATTCCGCGAACGACTCGAGGCGACCGCGTGGACGACAAGGGACTGTATCTGGCCATCGTGGTGGGCGTCGGCCTGCTCGCCCAGTGGCTCGCGTGGCGACTCCGCATCCCGGGGATTCTGCTCCTGCTGCTCGCCGGCGTGTTGATGGGGCAGTTCGTCGCCAACCCGGACGACGTGCTCGGAAAACTGCTCGAGCCGGTCGTGTCGCTGTCGGTCGCCATCGTGCTGTTCGAGGGGGGGCTCGGCCTGCAACTGAGCGAGCTCACCGACTCTCGCGCGATCGTCACACGGCTGATCCTCGTCGGAGCGCTGGTCACCTGGGTGCTGGCGACGCTGGGCGGGCTGCTGGTCTTCTCCGACGTGCGGGTGGCGGCGCTGGCCGGGGCCGTGTTGACGGTCACCGGGCCGACCGTCGTCGGGCCGCTGCTCCGCTCGATCCGACCACAGGGGCGCGTCGCCGCCGTCGCCAAGTGGGAGGGGATCGTCATCGACCCGGTCGGCGCCCTTCTCGCCGTCCTCGTCTTCGAGGCCGTGGCCGCGACCGGCCCGGGAGCTGCGTTCACGGTCGTGGTCACCAGCCTGCTGAAGACCGTGCTCGTCTCCGTCCCCTTGGCAATCGCGGCGGCCGGGCTGTTCGTGGTCGTCATGCAGCGGCACTGGATCGCCGAGCACCTCGAGGTCCCGCTGACGTTCGCCCTGGTCCTCGTCGCCCACACCGTCTCGAACGCCGTCCAGCCCGAGGCGGGACTCGCGACCGTGACGCTGCTCGGCGTGCTGCTCGCCAACCAGCGGTTCGTGAACGTCCGACACGTTGCCGAGTTCAAGGAACACCTCACGATCCTGCTGATCTCGACGCTCTTCATCCTGCTGGGGTCGCGGGTCCAGCCCGCAGAGATTCTGGGGCTGGGCGTGTGGGGCCTCGTGTTCCTGGTGCTGCTGATCGTCGTCGTCCGTCCGGCGTCCGTGTTCGTCTCGCTGGCGGGGACGTCGCTGGACTGGCGCGACAAGGCGTTCCTCTCCTGGCTGGCCCCGCGGGGCATCGTGGCCGCCGCGGTCTCCTCCGTGTTCGCCCTGCACGCGAGCGAGTTCGGCGGCGACCTCCCCGAGGAGGACCTCGACCGGCTCGTTCCGGTCGTGTTCCTCGCAGTGATCGGCACGGTTTCGCTCTACGGCCTGACGAGCGTCCGCGTCGCCCGCTGGCTCGGCATCGCCGGTCCGGAACCGGAGGGGGTGATGATCCTGGGTGCCAACGAACTCGGGATTCCGCTCGCGGAGTCGCTCGCCGGGGCGGGGCTCGACGTGCTGGTCGTCGACTCCAACGCGGAGAACGTTCGGCGTGCGAGAATGCTCGGCCTGCCGACGCGGCTCGGCAACGCCCTAGACGAGTCCTTCGCCGAACGGCTCGACCTCCGGGCCGTGGGTCGACTGTTCGCCCTCACGCCCAACAACGACGTGAACACGCTGGCGACCATCAAGTACGCCGAGTCGTTCGGACGGAAGGCGGTCTTCCGAGTGGCGGCGACGGCGAAGGACGCCGAAGAGGCCTTGGCCAGCAAGCAGGGAGACTCGCTGCTCGCCGGCGGCTTCGACTTCGCCGTGCTGACCGAACGCATCCGGAACGGGGCCGTCTTCAAACAGACGGCGTTGACCGAGGAGTTCGGTGTCGAGCAGTTCCGTGACCGCTACGGAGAGACGGCCGTCGTCTTCATGGTGCTGACGAGCGACGGAACCCTCGTGCCGACGGTCTCCGGCAAACGGGTCCCCAAGGCGGGCGAGAGCGTCCTGGCGCTGGTCGATCCCGTGGACGCGGGGGAACGGCGGGACGTCGCCGAGTCGACTAGTCCGGGGTGATCTCCCAGCAGTCGTCGCCGTACCGGACGACGTCGCCCACGCGGAGTTGCCGTCGACGGCGGGTCTCGACCTCGCCGTTGACCTCGACGACGCCGGACTGGACGAGCATCTTCGCCTGCCCGCCGGTCTCCGCAGCGCCGACGACCTTGAGCAGGTGGTCGAGTCGCATCGGTTGGTCGGACATCGTTCTGTTCCAGAAGGGCCTGCCTTGCGCAGCGTGACGGCCCCGTGGTGCGGGTTGCACCACGGGGCCGTGAGCGTGTCTCCCCGGTCGGGGAGGTATGTCAACAGGTTGGTGA
>JANQQW010000343.1 GCA_028284885.1 Planctomycetaceae bacterium | reverse complement strand
AAGTTGCTTCTTACAACGGACCACCAGCCCGCCACAACGGACGCGACGATGAACGAGCCGATGGAGATCACGTGCGAGGCCGTGAAGGCCAAGCTGGACGGCGGCGACGACTTCCTGCTGCTCGACTGTCGCGAGACCACCGAGCACGACACCGTGAACATCGCCGAGGCGACACTGTTGCCGATGAGCGAAATTCAGGACCGCGTCGGCGAGTTGGACGAACACAAGGATCGCGAGGTCGTCGTCCACTGCCACCACGGCGGACGCAGCCTGCAGGTCGCGATGTGGCTTCGACAGCAGGGATTCCCGACCGCCAAGAGCATGGCGGGCGGGATCGACGAGTGGGCCCAGCGGATCGACACCTCGCTGCCGCGCTACTGACGCAATGTGTTGTAGCTGTGCGAGTTGCGACTTGTCGTGAACCGGTCCGGCGGGCCAGCCGTTCGCGTCGTTACGGGCGGGGCCGTCCGTTCGAGACCAGACTCGAGCGGCCGTCTCGCGTACGATTCGGGTGTTTCGCGGGAACGAGAAGGAGTCCGCAAGTGCACGCCTTCCTGCTCACGGCCGCGCTCGCCGCCGGCCCGGAGACGACGACCGCCGACGTGTCGCGTGCGGCGGAAGCCGTCGCACGGCACGCCACGTCGGGCACGTTGCTGTTCAGCCGTGGGGACTGCCTCGCCGTGAAGACGTTCACGGGGAGTCCGTTCACCCACGTCGCGGCCGTCGTCGAGGAGGACGGTCGGTTCGTCGTGTACGACTCGGCGAACGGCAGCGGAGTGCGGCGGCAGACGCTGCGGGAGTACGTCGCGACGGCGCGCCCCGACCGCATGTGCGTCGTCAACCCGGCCCGACGGTTCTCGCCGAGGTGTCGCGAGACGTTTCGGCGGCAGCTGTCGGAGGAAGTCGGGCGACCGTACTCGGTCTCACACCACGTGACCGGACGACCCGCCGAAGGACTGCACTGCTCCGAGTACGTGACGACCGCGCTCGTCGAGTGTGAACTGCTGACCGCGAGGAACGCCGCGAAGGTCTCTCCGGGCAGTCTCTACGACGGGATCGTCGACGGGCGGGTCTACGAGGAGGTCTGCCGCGTGAACGTCGATCCGAGCGTCACGGACCGGTTGGTCGGCGACAACTGGTGCCACCAGTTCTGGATCGACACGAAGGCGTGCTGCCGGGGCTGGTCGCGCGGCTTGAGCCGTCGCTTCCTGTGCCGGTGACGCTGCCGGGCGGGACTCAGTCGCGGCCGTACATCTTGCGGAGGGCGGCGACGACCTCCGCGTCCAGGTCGACGAGTCCCTTGCGGGTGTCGGCCTCGTACAGTCCCGCGTGGTAGCTGTGCACGTTCCCCTCGTGGTCGATCAACACCCAGAGCGGGAGTTTGGCCCCCAACCTGCGCGGGTCTCCGAACGCGGCGAGCAGCGTGCCGTCGTCGACGGCGATGGGGTAGCGAATCCGCATGAACTCGCGGAGCTTGCGGATCGACCGCTTCACGGCGGGGCTCTTGCCGGAGTCGCCGAGGCCCTTGTCGACCGCGACGCCGACGATGCGGAGGCCGAGCTTCTCCCGTTTGCCCTGCAGGAAGCCGATGTAGCCGACCTGTCCGTACGGCTCCTCGAGGTTGTCGTGCCGGTAGTCCCAGAAGTGCAGCAGCAGAGGCTTGCCCGCCTCGATCTCGATCGGCTTGCCGTCCAGGCCGGTCAGTTCGAGGTCCGGGGCCTTCTCGCCGACGAACCTGGCCGCGAGCTCGTCGACGTCGGCCGTTCGCTTCGACTGGGCGGCCACGTCCGCGGCAACGGACTTCGCGAGCGGTTCGAGCCAGGTTCCCTTCGACTTCCCGACGAACGCCTCGACGCGTGCGGCAATCGACGTGAGCGTTTCCTCGCCGATCTCGGGCTTGGTCTCGCGTTCGTCGCGGTCGAGCTCCCGCTGGACGGCGAGCGCTTCTGCGAGAGCGGCGTCGGCCGCGGCGACTCGGTCTCCGTCGATTGACGTCGCCGAGACGAGCCGCAGTGTC
>JANQQW010000330.1 GCA_028284885.1 Planctomycetaceae bacterium | reverse complement strand
CCCCGCCCTGTTCGTCCGATTTCTCCATCGCCGCGAGGATCAACAGCGTGATCAACAGCTTGCCGAGGTCGAACGACTCGTAGAACTCCGACATCGACTCCGCGACCTGAGCAGCACTGTTCGAGATCGCCGACGCCGCGTCCCCGAGCGGGCTCGTCGTCCCGCCGGCGGGCGTCGCTCCCCCGGCCGCGGTCGGACCCGCTGCCCCCGTGGCTCCGGCCCCACCAACCGCTCCGCCGGACAGTCCGGCCCCGCCGAGTCCCCCCACACCACCAACTTGCACGGCCCACCTCGCGATCTCGGAGTTCTCGGAGTCCGCAGCAAAGGAACGCAGCGGTCGTGCCACGACTCCCGCGTTGCTTGAACCGTCCCGATCCCGTTGTCACGGGGCGACTTGCCGACGGCCGTGCTCGGAGACCGCCCCTGGCGACGTTGCATTCGGGCATCGCACGTGGCCCGATCGCCTCGTGAGTTCCGCCACTCCCGCCGAGTTGCCTACACTCGACGAGCCCCCCGTTCGAGGACCGACACCATGGCCGACAGCCCGCACGTTCTGGACGTCACCACCGCGACCTTCGAGAAAGACGTGGTCGCCGCCTCGCAGGAACGGCTCGTCGTCGTCGACTTCTGGGCTCCGTGGTGTGGCCCGTGCCGGCAGATCGCCCCCGTGCTGGAGGCCCTTGCCGCCGAGCATGCTGGGAAGTTCGTGCTCGCCAAGGTCAACGTCGACGAGAACCAGGAGATCGCAACCCAAGTTCAGTCGATCCCGCTCGTCCTCGCCTTCAAGGACGGCCAGCCGGTCGACCAGTTCATGGGGGCGCTCCCGGAGGAGCAGATCCGCGAGTGGCTGGCCCGGCTGCTCCCCTCTCCCGCAGACGACCTCGTGGCCGCCGGGCAGGCGGTCGAGGCGGACGACCCCCGGGCGGCCGAGGCGAAGTACCGCGAGGCGGCCAAACTCGAGCCGCAGAACGACGCGATTCGCATTCACGTCGCCCGTACGCTCGTCGCCCAGCAACGAGGCGAGGAGGCCGAGGCGATCCTCGCCGAACTCGCCAAGCGAGGCTTCCTCGAACCCGAGGCCGAGCAACTCAACTCGCAGCTCGAACTGCAGCACGCGGCCGAGGAGTCGGGCGGCGTGGAGGAGGCCCGGAAGGCGGTCGAGGCGAACCCGGACGACCCGTCGCTCCGCATCGCCCTCGCGGACACCCTCGCCGTCGCCGGCCGCCACCGCGAGGGGCTCGAGATGCTCGTCGAACTGATCCAGCAGGACCGCGACGGCATCGGCAACGACGCCAAGGACGCCATGCTCAAGATCTTCGACCTCCTCGGCCCCGCCAGCGAACTCGTCGGCGAGTTCCGACGAAAGCTCGCAACAGCGCTCTACTGAGCGACGCCCGCGTCTGCATCCAATCTTGGTCGAACGTTCGGCTCGTCCCCGTCGAACCCGGCTAGACTCGCCGATCGGTCGCACCCACGGGAGGCACCGATGTCCGTCGAACCCCGTCGTCCGTTCGCCCGACGCGGCCTCACCCGCGTCGGCCTGCTCACCTGCATCGTCTGCGTGCTGGTCGTCGCATCGCTGCTGCCGCCGCTGATTCTGCGCAGCCGGGAGGTCGCACGCTCGAACGCCTGCCAGGAGAACCTGCGGCGGCTCGGAGTCGCCCTTCACCAGCATTCGGAGCTCCCGGACTCCGACGACCAGCTGTCGGACGGAGCCGTCGACTACGTCCGCAACGGATGCCCCGACGAGTACAGCTGGATCGCGTCGGTCGTCGAACGCGTTGGAGACCGGGAAGCCCCGTTCGTCTGTCCGGCAAGTCCCGTGGTCGGCCTGGAAACGTTGAACGACCTCGTTGCCGCCAAGGACTCGTCCGCGGCACTGGGCATCGACGCCGAGCGGCTCGAAGCGGGCCGCTGCAATCCACGCGACGGGCTGTTGTCCACCGAAGCCGGGTCGGCCGCTCGCCGCACGAAGGTCACTGAACTCCTCGACGCGGGCTACGACACGACCTACTCGCCAAGCTGGCTGTTCAGCCACGGCCAGCCCCGGCTCGTCAATGTGAATCTCGGCGACCAGCACGTCTCTCGCGTCGTCCCCCCGCTGGACCTGTTGGCCAACACGACCGGGCCCCTGACGCTGAGACAAGTCGAGACGGCGGAGATCCCGGCGAACAACGTTCCAGCACTGGCCGACGGAGCGGCAACACGAACGCTCGACAGCACGGTCGGTGAGGGGCGCGAGAAGGGGATGCCGCTTGCTCCGTCGGCCTCACGTGGTCCTTCGTTCCGACACGCGGACGAGATTCTGCTCGTCGGCGAGAACGGCAACACGGACGTGAACGTGCTGATCCCAACGGCGTTTCCGCCCGTCGGCACCAGAATGACGACCGCGGAGGAACGGAAGTACGCGAGCACACGCGGGAGTCTCGCACCAGAGTACGGCCGGAAGTTCGTCGCGAGTGACACTCGGGGCTGGGGGGCCACGCACGGCAACCAAGCCAACGTGCTGATGGTCGACGGATCCGTGAAGACGCTGGAGGACCTCGACGGGGACGGGCTGTTCAACCCGGGCTTGCCTCGGACTTTCGAGGGACCCGCGACGAGGGGCGACTTTGCCACCAACCTCGTGGAAGTCTCGGCCTTCGAGGTCTACACCGGCACGCTGTTGATTGTCACACGCATGCAGAAGGGCGTGTTCACGTCCACTCGGGTGTGGGATTGGCAGGACTTCGTCGAGGCGCACGAAACGTCTGGCGAAGAGTGACGATTCCGGGGACCGCCAAGGGCCCAGCGCAGGGCAGGATGACGCAACGGGCGGATGCACTCGTCACAACTGCCGGATCGTCATGCCGCCGTCGATTTTCAGGACCTGCCGTACGCGACCGGCCAGGT
>JANQQW010000274.1 GCA_028284885.1 Planctomycetaceae bacterium | reverse complement strand
GGGGCCTTCAACCACGCCTTGATGGACCTCGGTGCGACCGTCTGCACGATCAACGAGCCGAGGTGTCACGACTGCCCCGTGAGGAGTAGCTGCCGTCGTCGCTTCGGCGGGGGAATCTCGGCCTGGCGACCGTCCGCGAAGGCCCGGCAGCAACTCCTCACGGGGCAGTCGTGACACCTCGGCTCGTTGATCGTGCAGACGGTCGCACCGAGGTCCATCAAGGCGTGGTTGAAGGCCCCGGCCCGCTTTGCGGGGACGATCGCTTCCGCGAATTCCCAGAGGGCCCGCTGCCCGGCGGTCGATCGGGGGTCGCCGTCGAGGCCCGTCAGCCGGGCGTAGAGCCGGACGGTGTTCGCCTCGACGATGGGGGCGGGGACGTCGAACGCGAAGGACGCGATCGCTCCGGCCGTGTACCGACCGATGCCGGGCAGCGACTGCAGCGTCGTCACGTCCTCCGGGAACCTGCCGTCGTGCTGCTCGACGACCACCCGGGCCGCCCGGTGCAGGTTGCGGCCACGGCTGTAGTAGCCGAGCCCCTCCCACAGCCGGAGCACGTCCGACTCGTCCGCCGCCGCGAGCGCCGCCACGTCCGGGAACCGCTCGAGGAACCGTTCGAAGTACGGCTTCACCGCGGCCACGGTCGTCTGCTGCAGCATCACCTCGCTGATCCAGACGGCGTACGGGTCTCGCGTGGCCCGCCAAGGCAGATCGCGACCCGCGCGGTCGTACCAGCGGAGCAGGTTGCGGCGAAACCGCCGCAGCCAGGGCGGGTCGGGAGTGAACATCATTCGTCGGTCGCCGTTCGGGATCGCGGGCCACCGTAGCGGCCACCTTCCGGCCGGTACAGTCGCCGACTGCAGCCTTCTCGCCGGTGGCCGGAGGGAACGGCCGAAGTCGCGTCGGTCCCGTGGTTCAGGGGTTCTGCGTCGTCGTCGTCGACTTTGCGGGCCGAAATCGGCTCGGAGAACCGGTCACATCGGCACCGTTTCCGACCGCGCGAGCGGCTGCGCACGGCGACGACGGGGGCGTTGGAGAAGGCCACGTTGACGGTCCTGTGAACCAGATTTAGAGTCCACCGCCGCGCGTCCGTTGCGGACGTGTGTTCGTCGAACGAGCGACTCGAAGTGAAGCACGCCCCCAGCCATCTCGCGGTCGTCGCGGTCTGCCTGCTGCCGGTCCTCGTGGCGGGCTGCGGCCGGGAGTCCGCGGTTCCGCGCTCCGCGCCGGTCGTCGAGGCGGTGGAACCCGCGACCGTCGAGCCGACCGAGTTCGTCGCACTCCGGAAGGAGTGGCAGCCGCGGGCGAAGCGGCGGGAGTGGAAGTACCTCGTGCTGCACCACACGGCGACCGACCGGGGCAGCGTGGAGAGCATCCACGAGGCCCACTTGAAGCGGCGGGACGGGGCCGGCCGGCCGTGGTTGGGCATCGGCTACCATTTCGTCGTCGGCAACGGCCGCGGGATGAAGGACGGCCAGGTCGAGCCGACGTTCCGCTGGCGGGAGCAGCTGCACGGGGCCCACGCCGGCAGTCGGGAGTACAACAACCACGGCATCGGGATCGTGCTCGTCGGCAACTTCGAGAACGGTCCGCCCACGGCCGCACAGACGAAGTCGCTGCGAACGCTGCTCGCGACGCTGTCGGACGAGTTCGACATCGGCCCGAAGCAGATCGTGCCGCACCGGGACCTGAAGGCGACCGCCTGCCCCGGCAAGTACTTCCCGCTGCACGACGTCGCGCTGGCGACAACGAGGGATTCCGAGACTCGAGGGGAGTGGCAGTTCGCCGAGGCGGACCGCCTTCGAACGGAGGACGAGTGAGGATGAGCGAGAACCGACTGACACCTTGGCTGCCCGCGCTCGACGGGACACGCTCGCCGGACACGACGAACGGACCGGGGGACCTCGTCTTCCGGCTCGACGTGTCGGAGGTGGAGACGTTGGAGACGTCACCGAGCGGCCGACCGCTCGCCGTTCGCCTGCCCGAGCCGTACGAGCCGAACTACGCCTACCCGCTCGTCGTCTGGCTGCACGGGCGAGGGGGCTCGCACGCCGACGTGGCGGCCGTCGCCGAACGGGTCGGCGAGCAGAACTTCGTCTTCCTCGGCGTCGACGGGACGCGACCGGTGCTCGACGGCGTGGGCCGTGACTGGCACGCGGACGACCTCGTCGACTGGCTGCCGGAACTGCACGAGACGCTGTGCAACGTCCGTCGGCGGTACCACGTGCACAGCGAACGCATCCTGCTCGCGGGTGAGGGGACCGGGGCGACGACCGCTCTCCAACTTCTGCTCCGCCGCCCCGAGTGGTTCGCCGGCGCGGTCTCGTGGAACGGCGAGCTGCCCGAACGAGAGCTGTCGCGGTTCCGCGACCTGAAGGGGAAGCGCGTGCTGCTGGCGACGGGGACGGAGCAGGGGATCGTCCCGGCCGTGCACGCGGCCGCGGCTGCCAAGGTGCTGCGAACGGCCGGGCTCGACGTCACGCAACGGACGTACGACTCCGCGGGCGGCGTCCCGGCCGAGATGCTCCGCGAGGCGAACGCCTGGCTGCTGGAGACGGCTTGCGCCGTCGTCTGAGTCGGTCAACCCTCTCGCGGGGCGGCGAAGCGGATTCGCTCGACCAACGGCACGACTCGGGACGGGCTCGTGCTGTCGTCGAGTCGTCCCCGCACGGCGGTGATCGCCCGCATCGTGTGGTCCCACCTCAGCCGCGGGTCCGCGTCGAGTTCGACCTCGAGGTCCTCGACGTCCGCCTCCTCGGCCGTCTCGACGGCGCGGGCGATCTCGCGGTTCAGCACGTCGAACGCCCGGTCGTCGGCCCCCAGCGAGCGCGCCCCGTAGCGGAGCTCGGCGAGTTCTCCGTTCGCGTCCGCGACGAGCCGGACCGTGATCGACGAGGGGAGCACCACGTCCCGGGCGTCGGCGGGTGAAGAGGGGAGCTGGACGGCGACCGAGGTCTCGGGGGCGACGACCCGCAGCGTCAGCATGAAGAAGATCAGCAGCA
>JANQQW010000236.1 GCA_028284885.1 Planctomycetaceae bacterium | reverse complement strand
GTTCGAGCAGCGTGGTGATCGACGTGCCGAAGACGACCCTTGGGATGCCGGCCCACAGGACGGCTCCGGCGCACATGCAGCAGGGCTCGGCCGTCGTGTAGAGCACGAGCCGCGACCAGTCCGGGTTCTGTGCCGCGGCCCGGTGGATCGCGTCCATCTCGCCGTGCCAGATCGGCCCGTCGTCCACGCGGTTCAGGCCCGACGCGACGAGCTCGTCCGTCTCCCGGTCCACGAGCAGGGCCGCGAACGGGCGGGTCGGGTTCCCACGGGCGACCTCCACGGCCTGCCGCATCCAACGTTCGTCGCGATCGGTTGGTCTCACCGTGCCGTACTCCTCGTCGACCAGCCTCGCCAACGGACCGGGAACGGCAGTGCGGAGTAGACGACCGCCCCGACGGCAACCACGGCGAGCAGACCGGTCGTCGGGGTGAGGTCGAGCCGCCCGCGGCCGGCGAGCGTCTGGATCAGGGCGAAGCCGAGCAACAGACCTTGGCCCGTCGTGGCGACGACGACGCGTTGCCAGCGGGTCGCGGCGTCGAGCCCGGCCGTCTGCAGCCACCACGCGAGCAGCGGCAGAAGCTGCAACGCGTGGATGACGACGCCGTGCGCGAACTTCGGGACGCCCGCTTCGCCGTACTTGCTCGGGTCGAGTCCGGCCTCGGCCCGCTGCAACCCGACGAACAGGAAGGCGTACCCCACGACGCACGAGACGACCAGCAGCCCGAGCCCGGCGCGGACGGCGAGCGTCGTCTCCGGTTGGGCGTCGAACGACCGGAGCACCCGCCCCGCGAGCAGCAGCGTGTAGAGCGTGACGACCGTGATGAGTGCGTCCATGCCGAGGTGCACGGCATGGTCGAACGGAGTGGCGTGGTTGAAGTGCGACGGCACGCCCCGCCACGTCTGCATCGTGATCAAGGCCACTTCGACGACGAGGGCGACCGCGGCGACCGACGACGCGACCACTTCCCACCGCCAGGCCCGGCAGCGGCCGACGATCCAGGCGAACGACGCAGCCGTCGCCCCGGCCGAGAACCCGAAGAGAATCGGCTTTCGCCAGGAGACCGGACCGGCGAGATCCGCGGCACCGGTGCCGAGCCAGACGGCGACGTGGACTAGTCCGGACCCGAGCAGGAGCACGGCCGCGACGGACCAGATCGTGGCGGCGAGACTCGGACTTCGATCGGACACGGTGCGCGGCATACGAGATTCGTAGGCGGGACGGCCGTGAATTCAATCGTCCTTCCGTTCGGCGTACCGCGCTGCCGGAATCCACAGGCCGACGGCGAAACAGACACCGGCGACGATCGGGCCGATCGCCGGCACGTACGTCGCCACGACGGCGACCAGCACGCACGTTCCCGCGAGCGGGTAGAACGAGCCCCCCAGAATGGACGCCATGCAGCCCATGCACAGGCCGCACTCGAGCAGAATTACCGGGACGACCTGCTGGACCGTGAGCCCGAGCGGGATCCCGAGCAGGGCGGTGACCGCGGCGATCGCGGCGAACATGTTCCAGATCGGTCCGATCTGCCGTTCCACCGGGGAGAGCGGTTCACCGTCGCGAAACCGGAACTGCCAGACCGCGAGCCCCATCGCCGCCATCCCGCCGAAGGCGAGCCCGAGGTACGACCAGGCGGATTGCACACCGCCCACCAGCATGCCGTTCGCCACGGCGAGGATCAGGAACGTGATCACGGCGTGGCACTTCCACACACGGCTCCAGCGGGCCAGCATCTCGGTGTGGCGGGTCTCGCGGAGCATCTGCCGCGTGGCCCGCGACCAGACCCCCTCGGCTCGGGCCCGAATCGACTCCCCTTCGAGGAATCGCCGGAGGTCGTCGGCGAACGCGGCGGCCGACTCGTACCGCTCGGCTGGGTTCTTCCGCAGGCAGGTCAGGCAGATCGCCTCGAGCTCGACCGGCACGGCCGGGTTCACCTGTCGGGGCGGAGCCGGTTCGACGTCGAGCACCTGCTGGAGCGTCGCGGCGAGCGTCGCGGCCTGGAACGGCGGCCGGCCGGTGAGAACCTGGTACAGGACGGCCCCCAGCGAGTAGACGTCCGACCGCGGGCCGACGTCGGCAGTGCGGCCTTCGGCCTGTTCCGGCGGCATGTAGGCCGGGGTGCCCAACACGTCGCCCGTCGCCGTCAGACCGGGGCCGTCGTCGAGCAGTTTGGCGAGACCGAAGTCGAGCACGCGGGGCTGGCCGAACTCGTCGAGCAGTACGTTCGAGGGCTTCAGGTCGCGATGCACGATGCCCCGCTCGTGGGCGTAGGTGACCGCCTCGGCGATCTCCCGGAGCAGCTCGGCCGCTCGGTTCGGTTCCATCGGCCCGTCCCGAACGACGTCCGCCAGCGAGCGGCCCGGAACGTAGGCCATCGAGAAGTACGGCCGCTCCTCGACCTCGCCCACCTCGTAGACGGGGACGATGCCCGAGTGGTCCAGCCGTGCGGCCGCCCGGGCCTCGCCGAGGAAACGGTCGATCTCGTCCCGCTCGGCCAGCTCGCCCGACTTGATCATCTTGAGCGCGACCGTGCGGTTCAGGCTCCGGTGCCACGCCTCGTAGACGACGCCCATGCCGCCGCGGCCGAGCTCGCGAATCAAGTCGTAGTCGCCCCACTGGCGAATCGGCTCGCCCTCGGACGACGGTCGGCTCGAGTCGCCGACCGGACCGGAGGAACCGACGACCGTCACCGTCTCGCCGGGGTCGCCGGACTCGTCGAGCAGTCGGCCCTCGGCGGCCAGCAGGGCCCGCACGCCGTCCATGCCGACGCGTTCCTCGGCCCTTCGGTACCAGCCGACCGGGACCGCCCCGACGAAGGTCGACCGCAGGGCGAGATCGACGCTCAGCACGTCGAGCGCCTCGCCGTCGGCCGGGGTGTCGTGCGAGTCGAGGAACGCGAACACGTCGGGAACGTCGGTCTCGGACGACCGCGTTTCCCACTGAGCCCGGTATGCCGAGGGAAGATCCTCCATCGCCTCGCTTCGCGCGTGGTCGGAACGGTGGGCAGTGTACCAACGAGGCGTCGAGCCGCACGCGATTCGACCGGGTCGGGTGACATCGCCGGGCCGAACCGACAGACTGGTGGTCTCCGATCAGTGCCCCGAGGAACTCACCGATGCCGAAACGCGCCGTCGCCCTGCTGTCGCTCGCTCTCGTGTTCTCCCTGTTCCTGCCGGCGTCGGCTCAGAAGAAGGGGAAGACCCGTCCGCTGACGACGAAGCAGCTGATGGCTGGCCTGGTCAAGCCGCAGCTCGTCGCCGTGCAGGAGGGACTGAAGGCGGGTCCGAAGACCGACGAGGACTGGGCCGCCCTCGCCACGAGTGCCGCGCTGCTGAACGAGTCCGGCTACCTGATGATGGACGACCACCGGTGCCCGGACGAGATCTGGAAGACGGCCTGTGAGGAACTGAAGACCGGCTCGACCACCTTGGCGGCCGCGATCGAGAAGCGGGACGCCGCCGCCGCGACCGAGCACGTCGCGCTCGTGATCAAGTCCTGCAAGACCTGCCACGCCGAGCACAAGTACAAGAAGAAGCCGTGACCCGGCGAGACCGCGGAGTTCGCGTGATGACTCGTTCTCTCCCGCTCGCCGTCGGGGTCGTGCTGGCGGTCGCCGCCGGCGTCTGCCAGGCGAAACCGGTCGACTTCGCCCGTGAGATCCTCCCGATCCTCTCGGACAAGTGCTACGTCTGCCACGGCCCGGACGCGCAGGGCGAGGACCAGCTGCGGCTGGACTCGTTCGACGCCGCGATCGCAGACCGGGGCGGCTACGCGGCCGTCGTGCCGGGGGACGCCGCGAAGAGCGCCCTCGTCGAGCGGATCCTCGACGCCGCCGACCCGATGCCGCCCGCCGACTCCGGCAAGCAGTTGACGGCCGAGGAGAAGACGCTGCTGAAGCGGTGGATCGACGAGGGAGCCGAGTACCGGCAGCACTGGGCGTTCGTACCGCCGCGGAAGCCGGAGCCGCCG
Source organism: Planctomycetaceae bacterium (assembly GCA_028284885.1). GTDB lineage: Bacteria > Planctomycetota > Planctomycetia > Planctomycetales > Planctomycetaceae > JANQQW01. The sequence goes on along the minus strand of JANQQW010000236.1, from coordinate 935 downwards.
GAGTCGAGTGAGACGAACCCGGTCGACGCGTTCGTCGCCGCTCGTCTGCAGGAGCAGGGGACCGGCTTCGCGAAGGAGGCCGACCGGGCGACGTTGGCTCGTCGGGCGGCTCTCGTGCTGACGGGCCTCCCCCCCGAACCCGAACAGCTCGCGGCCTTCCTCGCGAGCGAGGCACCGGACGCGTACGAGCGGTACGTCGACGAGTTGCTCGCCAGTTCGCGGTTCGGCGAGCACCGGGCCCGGTACTGGCTCGACGCCGTCCGCTACGGCGACACGCACGGGCTGCACCTCGACAACCGCCGCGGCATCTACCCGTACCGCGACTGGGTCGTGCGGGCCTTCAACCGGAACCTGCCGCTCGACGACTTCCTCGTCTGGCAGATCGCCGGCGACCTGCTGCCGGAGCCGACGCTCGAGCAACGAATCGCGACCGGCTTCGTCCGGCTGAACCCGACGACCGGCGAAGGAGGCGCGATCGCGGCCGAGTTCCAGATGAAGAACAGCTTCGACCGGACGGAGACGCTCGGCACCATGCTGCTCGGCATGTCGCTGACGTGCGCCCGCTGCCACACCCACAAGTACGACCCGGTCACGCACACCGAGTACTACCAGCTGCTCGCCTTCTTCAACAACACGGCCGAACCGGCCCTCGACGGCAACCGCTACGAGTACGGCCCCACGGTCGAGGCCCCCGCAGACCAGTCCGCGTGGGCGGAGTGGGAGTCGGTCCAGCGGTCGCGGGACGTGCTGTTCGAGGAGGCGACGAAGAAGATCGACGAGAGCGAGCCGGCCGAGGAACTCCGCAAACGCTGGAACCGGGCGAACCCGACGACACGGCTGCAGTGGCTCGCGTCCGACAAGGCCTTCGCGTCGCTCGGGCTGCAGGAGCAGGCGAAGTCGCTGTCGCAGCGGTCCACGACGACGCCCGTCGCCCG
>JANQQW010000234.1 GCA_028284885.1 Planctomycetaceae bacterium | reverse complement strand
GCACGAGGCCGTTCACCGCGGCCTCGCCCTCCTCGGAAACCGAGTCGAAAAGCTCGCGGACCCGGTCGCGTCCTTCCCAGGAGACGAGGTCGGCGAAGGTGCGGCCGACGATCTCGGACCGGTCGACGTCGAGTGCCTCGCAGGTCGTCCGGTTGCAGTCGATGACCGTGTGGCTCTCCGCGTCGACCGACAGGTACATGTCCGGGGCGTTCTCGAACAGGTCCCGGTACCGCCGTTCGGCCTCCCGTCGTTCCGTCTCGGCGGTGCGGAGGTCGGAGACGTCGATCAACGTGAGCACGACGCCGCTCGTGCTCCCGCGGAACGGGTGAATCCGCAGGAAGTGCGGCCGGCCGTCGCGGTTCAGGACCTCCTTCTGCACCGGCTCGCCTGTCTCGATGACGGCCCGGGCGTCGGCGACGAGGTCGGGCGCCTCGAACGAGTGGGCGAACGCGTGGATGGGACGGCCGACGTCCGCCGGCAGCAGGTTGAACTCGTCGGCGATCCCCGGCGTGAACTTTCGCACGCGGAGTTCCTCGTCGAGGAAGATCACGCCGACGTCCGTGCTCGCCAGCAGGTTGTCGAAGTCCTCCGTCAGCGTCGTCAGCTCGGCGATCTTCCGCTGGTGCTCGGCGTTGACCGTGTAGAGTTCCTCGTTGACCGAGTGCAGTTCCTCGTTGGTGCTCTGCATCTCCTCGTTCGAGGCGACGAGTTCCTCGTTGGTCGCCTGGAGTTCCTCGTTGCTCGTCTCGAGCTCCTCGATGGTCGCCTGCAGGTTCTCCTTGGCGAACCGCAGCTCCCCCTCCAGCCCGGCGATCTGGGCGCGGGTCACCTGGTCGACGTCGTAGGAGGCGTCGTCGTCGACGCGGGGGGTCGTGGTCTGAATCGGCTCGAGCGTGACGAGCGTGTAGCCGGGCCGGTCGTCGCCGACCGAGATCGGCTCGACGGTCAGCGTGATCTCCTCACGTTCGTCCCCGGCCGTCGCCCGCACCCCCGTGTAGCGGACGACCTTCCTCTCCTTGCGGGCGTGCTGGATCGCCCCGGTGACGGCCGTCCGCAGGCTCTCGTCGAGCATCTGCAGGGCGCTCTCAGGCGGTCGTCCGCCTCGAATCCGGAGGAACCGTTCCGCCCCGCCGAAGCTGTGCACGAGGCGGTGTTCCTCGTCGAGCAGCAGGCCGGACGCGGTCGCCCGTTCGAGCATTGCGTCGTAGACGCGGAGCAGACCCCCCTCGTTCAGGTCGCGGGTCCAGCTCGGCATGGCGACGGGTCGTGTCCGCACCGCCGGCGTGGTCGAGAGCGGGAAGCGCGTGTCCGGGGGAAGCCGCACGTCGCGGCGCTTCTTGTACAGCCGCGACGGCGCGTCGACCCGGTCGAACTCGTCCTCGATCTCGCCGGGCGACTCGCTCGAGCCGAGGAACAGGAAGCCTCCCTTGCGGAGGGCGAAGTGGAACAGCGAGAGCACCTTCGACTGCGCGGCCGGCTGCAGGTAGATCAGCAGGTTGCGGCAGGTGACGAGGTCGAGCTTCGTGAAGGGGGCGTCGCTGACGACGTTGTGCGGGGCGAACACGACCGACTTCCGCAGCGTCGGGCTGACGCGGTAGCCGTCCGACGTCGCGACGAAGTACTCGGCGAGCCGTTCGCGGCTGACGCCTTCCAACCGGTCCTCCGGGTAGACGCCCGCGCTGGCGAAGTCGAGCGAGCCCCGGTGCACGTCGGTCGCGAAGATCTTCAGGTTCGGGTTCCGGTTCTGCCGCTCGAACTCGTCGTGGAACGCCATCGCGACGGAGTACGCCTCCTCCCCGGTCGCGCAGCCGGCCACCCACACCCGCACCTCGTCGGTCGCGTTCGTCGAGGAGACGATCTCGGGGATCACCTCCTCCCCCAGCACCTGGAAGGCGTGGTCGTCGCGGAAGAACGACGTCACGCCGATCAGCAGGTCGCGGTAGAGCGCGTCGAGCTCGGCGGGGTCGTCCTCGACGAGCGACGTGTACTCCTCCAGCGTCCGCCCCTGGACCATCGCCATCCGCCGCTCGGTTCGGCGGACGACGGTGGACGGCTTGTAGTAGGAGAAGTCGAGCCCGTACTCCTTCCGCAGCACGTGGAGGATCCGCTCCGCGTGGTCGTCCTCCGGAACGGTGGTGTCCTGGTCACGCAGTTGCTCCGGGCTCAGTGAGCCGTTCACGTACTGCTGCAGGGCCTCGGGGATCGACTCGGGCGGCAGCACGAGGTCGACGAACCCCGTCCGCACGGCACTGGCCGGCATGCCGTCGAACTTCGCCGTCTCCTCGGACTGGGCGACGACGAGTCCGCCCGCCTCCTTCACGAACTCGATCCCCCGCGAGCCGTCGCTTCCGGTTCCCGAGAGGATCACCGCGATCGCGTGCCGCCCGGCGTCCTGGGCCAGGGACCGCAAGAACGAGTCGATCGGCATCGTCAGGCCGCGCTCGGGGTCCTTGTCGGTCAGCAGCAGTCGGCCGTCGGAGATGATCATCTCCTTCTTGGCCGGGATCAGGTAGATGCTGTTCGGCTCGACGGCGACGCCGTCCTCGACGAGGTGGACCGGGATTTCGGTGACCCGACGCAGCAACTCGTCCATGTGGCTCTTGAAGTCGGGCGACAGGTGCTGCACCACGACGAACGCCAGACCGGAGTCGGACGGCATCTTCGCGAAGAGCCGCTCGAGAGCCTCGAGCCCCCCCGCCGACGCCCCGATGCCGACGATGTGATCCGGCGGATTATGCTCCGCAGCCGCCTGAGGCGGCTCCGAGGGTCCCTCGTGCTGGTCGTTCACGGGACGGTCCCCGCAGCGGACGGCGGTCGGGTGGGTGTGCCCCACCTGGCCGGAACGCGAGTCGCGTCCAGTCCGTCGTGGTGCGTCGTCGAACGTCTCATTCTGCCTACTAGCATCATCCAACCCTCGCCACACAAATCAACGAACGAGCGCCCGACTGCCCGCGCGGCAGGCTGGCTCGCAGCTCGATACTCGGTGACGACAGGGGTGACGCCCGGACCTGAACCGGAGACGCCGACAACTTCACGAGTTGGAAATCGCCGGGGGACAGAAGGCGAGATGGAAGTGAGACACTCCCCGTGTCCCACTCGCGCCCGCTGGTCTTTCGCGACAGCCGGTGGAAGATTAGACGGCTGCGTCGAAGCGTCAAGTGGCCGTTCGAGAGAGAGTTAGCTTCGCCCGCGTCCGAGACTTCACGACCGAGAGTCGCAAAACGCTCGTCGCGAGTCGAGGGGCCGCCAAGCGGGGCGAGATTCCGTGTCCTCGCTCTAGCGTTCCGCTCCGCCGAACGAAACCGCCCTCGCAGGCCGTGCCAGAATGAACGACGTGCGAGGGCGGTCGGTTCCGAGGCGGAGAGGGAGGGATTCGAACCCTCGGTACCATTGCTGGTACACCGGTTTTCGAGACCGGCACATTCGGCCACTCTGTCACCTCTCCGGAGCACTCGACTATACGTCGCGTTTCCGAGCCGCGCCAACCCAGTCCGTTCGCCGCTTGGCCGCCGGTGACGGAACGGTTGGAGTGTCAAGAGAGGTCGCCGAACCGCAGCATTCCGGCGGCGACGGTGGCTCGCACCTCGAGCGTGCCGGCGGACGGGTCGTGGTGCAGCAACACGAGGTCGGCCCGAGACCCTTGGTGCAGTCGGGACTCCTCGAATCCGAGGAGACGGGCCGGGTTGCGGCTGGCCATGTGAACGGCGTCGGCGAGCGTGCACCCGCCGAGGCGGACGGCCCCGGCGACGCAGCCGTCGGTCTCCATCGCCGACCCCGCGAGCAGTTGCCGCTGCCCGGCGATGACGATGCGGCCGTCGTCGAGCACCTCGACCGCGATCGAACCTTCCGCGTACTCGCCGGGCGGGCAGCCGGCGAGGCCGGAGGCGTCGCAGGTGACGATCGTCCGCTCGACCCCCTTCACGGCGAGGATGCACTTGACGACCGAGGCGGGCAGGTGGGCTCCGTCCGTGATGATGCTGGCGTGCAGCCGCGGCTCGGCGAGCTGCTCCCAGATGTAGTTCGGGTGCCGACGGATCATGCCGTGGGCACCGTTGCCGAGGTGGGTGCTCAGCCGGGCGCCGGCGTCGACGGCGGCGTGAATGGTGTAGGCGTCGGCGGCCGTGTGGCCCAGCGAGACGACGACCCCCGCGTCGACGGCCCGCTCGATGAACGGGATCGCGTTCTCCTGTTCCGGAGCGAGCGTGACGAGCCGGATCAGACCGCCGGCTGCCTCCTGAAGTCGCTGGAACTCGTCCCAGTCGGCGAGCCGAACGTGTTCGAGCGGATGGGCGCCGCGGGGGCCGTCCTCGCTGGAGATGTACGGCCCTTCCAGATGGCAGCCGGGTACGAGGTCGGCCGCCCAGGACTCACGTTCGCGGGCCTCGCGGATCGCGGCGAAGCCGCCGGCGAGGTTCTCGAACGAGTTCGTGACCAACGTCGGGCACATCCGCGTGATGCCGAAGCGGAAGTGCGGCTCGAGCGTCGCGAGCACGTCGTCGGCCGTGATGCCCGACTGGCCGAACCAAGTCCCGCCGTGCCCGTTGACCTGCAGGTCGAAGAACCCGGGCGCGACGACGGGCAGCGACGCGGGATCGCCGTGCGCAACCGGGGCGACGCTCGCGATGCGGTCGCCGTCGATCCGAACGCGGACGGCTTCGTTCGATTCGTAGTGTCTGGCGAGAATGTCCATCCGCTCGGCTCCGCAGTCGGCGACGTCGTTGAGTCCCGATCATACCCGTCGCTCCAAATTCCGCACTCTCAACACGTTGGCGAGATTTCGGCTGGTCTGCGGAATCTCCGGTGTGTACGATCCCGGAGGGTATTGAGTGGTTTGTGTTTCCAAGAGACGGAGTCCGAGCGTCTTCGCGCGGGCGGTGCGTACCGTTCCAGCGGCGACGCGAAGTCAGGGAAGGATCCAAGACAGACTCGACACCCCCAGGGAAGACGGCGTCATGATGTGTCCCTTCTGCCGGCACGACGAGACGAAGGTCGTCGATTCGCGCGCCAGCCAGGACTGCGCGATCCGCCGCCGCCGCGAGTGTCTCTCGTGCGGCCGCCGCTTCACGACCTACGAACGGGTCGAGGAGTCCCCCGTAAAGGTCGTCAAGAAGGACGGCACCCGGGTCCCGTTCGACCGCGAGCGGATTCGGGCCGGCCTCGAGAAGGCCTGTTACAAGCGGCCGGTCAGCGACGTGCAGATCGAGGAGATCATCGCCTCGGTCGAACGCGAGGTCCAACAGGAGTTCGACCGCGAGGTGCCGTCGCGGTACATCGGCGAGCTCGTGTTCCAGGCGCTCCGCGAGGTCGATCAGGTCGCCTTTGTCCGATTCGCGTCGGTCTACCGCGAGTTCAAGGACGTGAACGACTTCGTCGAGGAGCTCGAGCCGATGCTGCGGGCGACGCTGCCGGAGTGATCAGGCCGCAGCCGCTCGACGCCGGAGTACCTCGGAGAACGGTTCGTCGCCCCGGCTGAGGGCGGCGAGCACCCGCGCCAGCAGCAGCACCGCGTCGCTCGTCGGCGTTGCGTCGCGGAACCACGTGCGGCCGTCCCGCGTCGCCACGAACCGCAGGTCGGGCTCGTCCGACAACCGCTGCAAGGCGTCGGCCGGGCCGGCGAGCGACTCGGCCAACGTCCGCGTCTCCGGGTGCTCGTCCTTCACCATCGCCGCGACAACGGCGTACAGCGCATCCGGCTCGACCAGCCGGCCGTGCTCGTCGACGAACGCAGCCCGTTGCCCGTCCTCGTCCACGACGACGCCGAGATCGGCCCCCGTGCGACGAACCTCGTCGGCCACGAGGCGGACGTCGGCGTCACGCGGATCACGCACCTCGCGAGCGCGAACGGCCAGGGTTCCGAACGTCACGCGGCAGGGGAGCGTCTCGAACAGCCGCTCGAACGTCCCCCGCAGCAGCTTCGACCCGCAGCCGAACACGATCTTCAGCGGCCGCAGCGCGTGGAAGTGTCGCCAGAGCCCGGCCTCGTAGGGGACGACGGCGCGGAAGGAACGGCGACTCCCGCCACCGCGGGTCGGTCGCGAGGCAGGTCGTTCCTGGTCGAGCGCGTCGAGTTCGGTCGGATCGACGACCGGGAGGCCGCCCGGACCGAGGAGGTCGAGTCCGGTCCACGAGGCGGGCGTGCCGCTGCCGGTGACGTGCACGCCGGCGGTCGCGTCGAGGTGGTCGACGGCGAACCAGAACGCGGGACGCGTGACGGTGTGGACGTCGACGACCTCGCAACCGCAGCGAACGAGGGCCGCGACGACGCCGGCGGCGATCTCCGGGGAGTTCGTGCGGTCGTCTCGCCCG
>JANQQW010000213.1 GCA_028284885.1 Planctomycetaceae bacterium | reverse complement strand
CTTCGCCGCACTGCTGCTCGGCTGGAGCGACATGCGCGGACAGGAACTCCGGCCCACGTTGCCGGCTCCTCGCCGCGCGAGCTTCTACGAGCAGGCTCGCGGCCCCGGCGTCCCGATCCGCCGGCTCGACCGCTTCATGATCGACCCGCCCGAGCCGCGGGAGGTGAAGGTCCACGACATCGTGACCATCCTCGTCGACGAGAAGGCCGAGACCACGCTCAACTCGCGGTACGACTCGACCCGGAACGCCACGTTCCGGGCGGAGCTTCGCGAGTTCGTCCGCTTCGGCGACGAGGGCAACCTGGAGACGGCCGCCGCCAACCAGCCGTCGATCGACTTCAACCAGCAGGCCCGCCGTCAGTTCCTGGGACGGGCGCTCGACCAGGAGGGCATCCGCTACCGCATCGCGGCCACCGTCGTCGACGTCCGGCCGAACGGCAACCTCGTGCTCGAGGCACGGAAGAGCATCCGCGCCAACCAGGACTTCTGGGAGTACTCCGTCACCGGGGTCGTCCGCCCCGAGGACGTCCTGCCGAACAACACGGCCCTCAGCGAGAACATCGCCAACCTGCGGATCGACAAGAAGAGCCGCGGCCGCATCTACGCCAGCACACGGCTGAACTGGGGCCAGAAGCTGTTCAACGCCCTCTGGCCTTTCTGAACGTCCACCGGAGCTCGTCCCATGCCGTCCACCGTCAACCGCCTCGTCCGCCTCGGCGTGGTGCTCGCCGTCGTGTTCGCCGCCGTCGAACGTGCCGAGGCACGCGTGCGGCTGGAGAACGTCTGCACGATCTACGGCCAGCACGAGACGCAACTCGTCGGACTCGGGCTGGTCGTCGGCCTGACCAACACGGGAGACGGCCCGAAGAGCGCGCCGACGATGCGGGCCCTCGGGGCGGCGCTCGGACTGCTCCGCAACCCAGTCACGCGTGACGACCTCGTCGAGTCGAAGAACGTCGCCATCGTGATGGTCTCCGCGACCGTGCCGAAGGACGGGCTGCGTCGCGGCCAGAAGATCGACTGCCGCGTCTCCACCGTGATGGGCTGCCGCAGCCTCCGCGGCGGCCGCCTGCTCGCCACGCCGCTGGAGGAGCACGACCTCGAAGGGGAGGCCGTCGCGGTCGCCGTCGCCGCCGGAGACGTGTCGATCGACGACCCGGCCGTGCTCACCACCGGTCGTGTCTACTCCGGGGCCCAGCTCAGCCGGGACTTCGTCACGCCGTTCTTCGACGAACGTGGCGTCGTCACGCTGCTCCTCGACCCGTCGCACTCCGGCTTCCGCGCCGCGAGTGCCGTCGCCCGGGTGGTGAACTCCGAGTTCGCCTTCGAGGCGAACAGCCGCGACGTCGCGCGGGCGGTCGGGGAGAACGCCGTCGAGGTCGGCATCCTCGACCAGTACCGCGACGACCCGGTCGCCTTCATCGCGGAACTGCTCGACGTGTCGCTCGACAACACGCAGAGCCAGGCCCGCATCGTCGTCAACTCGCGGACCAAGTCCGTCGTCGTCACCGGCGACGTCGAGATCAGCCCGGTCGTCATCACGCACGACGGGATCACCGTCAACGTCGGCAACGCGCCGGCGGCCGAGTTCGAGACGATTCCCGGATTCGTCCCGCTGAGCAACACCGCCGACGCCCAGCCACAGAAGCTGCAGGATCTCGTGACCGCCCTGAACGGCCTGAAGGTGCCGACCGAGGACGTGATCGACATCCTCCGGATCCTGTCCGACAGCGGAAAACTCCACGCCGAGTTCGTCGAGAACTGAACGCCATGCCGACCGTCACGCCGATCCGCACACCGCCGGTGGCTCCCCACCTTCTCGGCGGACAGGGTGCGCCGCCGCTGCTGGAGAACGCCGCGGGGAAGCCGAAGGAGGAACAGGCCGAGCTGAAGGAGGCGTTCCGGGACTTCACCGCGGGAACCGTCTTCAAGCAGATGCTCAAGTCGCTCCGCAAGATGCACGACAAACCGGCCTACCTTCACGGTGGGCAAGGTGAGGAGACCTTTCGGGCTCTGCTGGACGAGAAGGTTGCGGAGAGTCTCGCGGAGAGTCACGGCGGCGCGATCGCCGATCCGCTGTTCGCCGCGTTCGCAAACCGCGTTCCGGTCCACGGCACCGGAAGCTGACGCCGCGACGCAAGCCGAGCCACCGACACGCGATCCGCGAGCGACGACGTCTCTCCGCGGCCGCCGCGGCAATCGCACGGAAGTCCGGTGCCGCGGGTGGCCGAAGAATAGCTACGGTCGTTGCGGCCGGACGCGTCTCGCGGATTCCGGTCACCGCACGACGAATCCGCTCTCGGGGGGGACGGAATGGCCGGGCAGCTGGTCGCCGAAGTGCGTGCGTATCTCGATCGACTGGAAGCCGTGCAGTCCGCGGCTGCCAAGGTCTCCGCGCGCAAACGAACGGCACTCCGACTGGCCGAGGCGGACACGATCCTGCGGCTCGCCGAGATCGAGGCCGACGTCGCCGTCCGGTTGCGTCGATGCGTTCTCGAACGGGCCGACCTGCTCCAACGAGCACGCCCGCTCGGCTACGGCTGCGACTCGATCGCCGAGCTGCTCGACCGGCTCGACGCCGACGGCGAACCGGTCGCCGACCTCCGCCCGCGGGTCGCCGCGGCGCGTGAGGCGGCCGAGCGGCTGCAGCGGGAGGCGTGGGTCCACTGGATCGTCGCCAGCCGCGCCGAGGCCCAGAACGGCCGACTCTGCGAGCTGATCGCCCACCACGGCCGACGTGCCCCCACCTACGAGGGCGCGCCGCACGACCGCTCGGGGCACGTCACGTCCGGCGGCGTCGTCCTCGACGCGTCCGCGTGAGGAGGGCCCGTGACACTCTACACCGCCATCGCCTCCGCCAGCCGGTCGCTCGAGGTCTTCCAGACGGCCATCGAGGTCGCCGGGCAGAACATCTCGAACGCGAACACGCCCGGCTACATCCGCGAGGAGGTCCAGCTCGCCCCCTCCGGCGAGACGCGGATCGGCAACCTCGTCATGGGGACCGGCGTCCTCGCCGTCGGGGTCAAGCAGCAGATCGACCGGTTCCTCGAGTTCCGCCTGCAGGCCGCCAACACCGAGGCCTCCGAGGCCGAGGCACTCAACTCCGTCTACAAGCAGCTGGAGGCGGTCGTCAACGAGCTGGGCGACGAGGACCTCTCCACCACCTTCACCGAGTTCCTCGACTCCCTGAACGTGCTCGTAAACGAGCCCGAGTCGGTCGCCAACCGCGAGATCGTCCTGCAGACCGGCGAGCGGCTCGCGACCGACATCACCACGCTCCGGGCCCGCATCGACGAGATCCGCGTGCGGCAGAACGTCTCCGTCGACGGCATCGTCGCCCAGGCGAACCCGCTGATCGAGGAGATCCACCTGCTCAACGGCCGCATCTCCCGGCTCGAGGCGTCCGGCGGCTTCACCAGCGACGCCGGCTCGCTGCGGTCGCGACGCTACCAGGCGCTCGCCGAACTCGCCGAGGCCGTCCCGATCGACTTCCGCGAGAACCCCAACGGGTCGATCGACGTCTTCACGGAGGACGACTACCTCGTGCTCGGGAACTCCTTCCAGACGTTCGAGATCGTCACCGAGATCGACCGCGGCGTCGCGGTGAACTCCGTCGAGCTCTCGCTGACCAGGTCCGACGTCTCCCGTCACGGAGGCCAGCTCGCCGGCATCGTCGAGGGGCGGGACGACGTCCTCGGGCAGTTCGTCGACGACCTCGACAGCCTCGCCTCCGCACTGATCTTCGAGTTCAACAAGATCCACTCCGGCGGCCAGGGACTCCAGAACTTCACGTCGCTGTCCAGCGCCTATGCAGTCGACGACACCTCCGCCGGGCTCGACACGACGACCGCGAACCTCCCCTTCACCCCCACGCACGGCGGCTTCGCCGTCCGCGTCGTCAACCAGGCCTCCGGCGAGATCTCGACCACGCAGATCGCCGTCGACCTCGACGGCATCGGCACCGACGACTCGCTCGACGACCTCGCCACGAAGCTCGACGCAACCACGAACCTGAACGCCACGACGACGACCGACGGGCGACTCTCGCTGACCACCGCCGACGGTTACGAGTTCGCCTTCGCCGACGACACCTCGGGCGTGCTCGCCGCGCTCGGGATCAACACCTTCTTCACCGGCACGGACAGCGGCGACGTCGCGGTGAACTCGGTCGTCGCGGCCGACAGTCGTCTGATCGCCGCGGCCCGCGGGGGCGGTCCCTCGGACGGCGACAACGCGCTCGAACTGGTCCGCTTCCACGAGACCCGGATCGACTCGTTGGGCGGCTTCGGCGTGCAGGACTTCTACGAGAACACGATCACCGTGCTCGCGCGGGAGTCCGCCTCCACCCAGACGATCGCCGACGGCCGCCTCGACTACCACGACTCGCTCGCCGCCCAACGGGAGCAGTTCTCGGGCGTCAGCATCGACGAGGAGGCCCTCAAGATCCTCCAGTTCCAGCGGTCCTACCAGGCCGCTGCGCGAATCATCAGCACCGTCGACGAGCTGTTCGACACGCTCCTCTCCCTGTGACCCGAACCGATGCCGATCGGCCCCGTACTCCCCGGACGTCTGCCCAACTCGCTGCGATTCTCGCAGCTGGGGGACCAGCTCGCGGACGCCAACCGTCTGCTCGCCTCGCTCCAGCAGCAGGCGGCGACCGGGCGGCGGATCTTCAACCCCAGCGAGGACCCGGCCTCGGCCGTCCGCGCCATCTTCCTGCAGGCGTCGATCGAGCACACGACCCAGCTCCGCGACAACGTCGATCGCGCCGACGCGACGCTCACCGCCACCGAGATCGCCCTCACGACGGTCAACGACGGACTCGTCCGCGCGAAGGCGATCGCCCTCGAGAGCATCGGCGACAACACCAGCACCACCCAGCGCGAGGCGCTCGCCGACGAGCTCGGGCAGATCATCGCCGGCATCACCAACGCCGCGAACGAGAAGATCAACGACCGTCACCTGTTCGGCGGCAGCCAGACCGACGCCCCGCCCTTCGAGCGAATCGGTGGGGGAACGGTCGTCTACCGCGGCGACGAGCAGCAGTTCCGGTCGTACGTCGACACGCACCACCAGCTGGCCCTCAACGTCGACGGCCACACCGCCTTCGGGGCGCTCAACCAGCCCGACTCGCGTGACGTCGACCCCGCGCTCACCCTCGAGACGCGGATCGGCGACCTCCACGGCGGGATCGGCGTCTCGCTCGGCGCCGTCCGGATCACCGTCGACGACGGCACGAACCCCGTGCAGACCGAGGACGTCGACCTCTCCGGCGCCCACACGGTCGGCGACCTGAAGACCCGCATCGAGGACGCCTTCTCCGGCGGCGCGCCGACCGTCACCGTCGACGTCGATCCCGCCACGAACTTCGGCATCCGCATCCAGCAGTCCGGCGGCGCGGCCGGAACCGTCACCGTCGCCGACCTGCAGGGCTCGCTGGTCGCCTCCCGGCTCGGCATCGCCGGCTCGGGCACGACCGTGAACGGGACCGACCTCGACCCCCGGCTCACCATCCACACCAACCTCGCCGACCTCAACGGCGGCACCGGCATCGGGACGACGGCCGGCAACGGCCTGCAGATCGTCAGCGGGGCCAGCAGCGTCACCGTCGACCTCTCCTCCGCGACGACGGTCGAGGACCTCTTCAACCTGGTCGAGGCGACCGGGCTGGACGTCGAGACCGGGATCGACCCGACCGGCACGTCGCTCGTCGTCTCCAGCCGCCGCAACGGCGAGAACTTCTCGATCGGCGAGAACAACGGCAGCAACGCCACGCTGCTCGGCCTCCGCACGCTGCACTCGGCGACCACGCTCGCCGAACTCAACTTCGGCGTGGGCGTGCCCAACCAGGT
>JANQQW010000206.1 GCA_028284885.1 Planctomycetaceae bacterium | reverse complement strand
GCTCAGGGCGTCGCGGACGGACTCGAACTTCGAGTTGGCGTTCGTGCCGATCGCACCGATCGCCGTCAGGCAGACGATCACGATCAGGGCGAGCATGACGGCGTACTCGACGGCGGTCGGGCCGTCCTCGGAGACCAGGAAGTTCTTCACGCTGCTGAGAACGTTCTTCATCGCGATGCCTCTCTCTTCTTGGAGCTGTGTTCCCGGGTCGGGGAACAAGACCACGTCGCGAGCCGAACCGGTCCCGCGACCCCTCACCCGTGGGCACGTCCCGCAAGGCGAGCGCCACGACGCCGACCCGTCGCTGCCCAACGCTGGGCATGCCGACGGCGGATCGACACGCAAACGTAGGTCGCGCCGTAGACGAGTCAAATCGCCGTTCTGCGAAAATATCGGGCGATTTCGGGCGGGATGAACGGGGGCAACGAACGCGTCGCCGAGCCGCCACGGCGCTCCGAGAACGGCACGCGACGACCGGTGGCCGCGCGGCCGAAGCGGCACGCGAGGACGGCTGTCGGGCAACAGAGATCGAAGGTCCGAGCAGGCAGAACTCGCGCGTCGAGCACCGACCGTCGCCAGCCGCGCCGGGATCGGCCGCCCGGACGGCGGCGGGATCCCGAGCGAGGGGAACCAAGAAGTCTGCGCAGCGATCGGACACGAAGTCCGGGAGCGGAGCACGTGAGCCGAGCCGGCGTGCGGTGGCGGAGCCACCGGCATGCCGAGCGCGGAGAACCCCTAAACAAAAAACGGACGCCGGTCCGGGGACCGGCGGCCTGAAGCTCGTGGATCGAGCGTTTCGGAGTCGAGGATCAGAAGGTCAGGATCGCGTCGATGCCGAAGGCGGCCGTGTTGTTGGCGTTCGCCGGGATCACGGCACCGTCGTCGTCCCAGTTCCAGCGGACCTCGGGACGAACCACCAGGTTGGCGTGCGGCCGGACGTTCATGCCGACCGTGAGCTGGTAGAGGTCCGAGTTGCCGGTGTTGGGAGCGTTGCCGGTCGGGCCGAAGCCCTCGTTCACGTTGTACCACTCGGCACGGGCACCGAAGCCCAGGCAGTCGTTGTACCAGTACAGGAGGTACTGGTTGACGCTGATCTGGTGCTGGTTGCTGTTGCCGGCGTAGTCGACGAAGTCCGTGTGGAATACGTAGTTCAGCTTGTCGGTCAGGGCGACGTCGACCACGACGCTGTGGTTGTAGCCCTGGGCGAAGCCGGCCTCCGCCTCACGGTCACCCGCGAGGAAGATGTACGTGACCGTCGTGTTGTCGGTCACGGCGACGCTGGCACCACCGATGAACTGGCTTCCGCCGGTGAACTCGAAGCCGGTGTCCCAACCGTCGACCCAACCGCCGTAGACGGTCACGTCGTCGCTCGCGGCGTAGGTCGCGAGTGCACCGGTGTGGGTGAAGGGCTCCGCGTTGTACATCGTGAACGCGTGGCTGTAGAAGAAGTTGTCGGGGGCGGTGACCACTTCGTACCCGATGAGGGTGTAGAAGTGACCGGCCTTGACCGACAGGTCGCCCACGGCAACCTCGGCGTAGAGCTGGGGAATGGCCCAGCCGTAGCCGCCACCGGTCTGCCACGGCAGGTCCCACTGCTGCGGCTCACCGCCGAAGGCCGCGGTGTCGAGCGAGTCGATACCGTACATGGCGTCCATTCGGAAACCGAAGTCGACGCCCTTGCTGCCGTCGGCAACGCGCTCCGCGTACAGCCACTGCTGGTGCAGGTTCACGCGATCGGGAATGTTGTTGAACTGACCGTTGCTCTGCGTGTGGTAGCCGATCTGGGTCCAACCACCGATCGTGAAGGGCGCCTCGCCCTCACAGTCGCAGAGGTCTTCCGGGAAGAGCGCGTCCTGGAGCAGCCACGGGTCACCGAGGTTGCACCAGTCGCAGTCGTCGCAGCAGACGTCCTCACAACACTCGTCTTCGAGGCAACACTCGTCGTCGCAGCAGGCGTCGCCTGCCCAACACGAGCGGAGCTCGTCCATCAAGTTCCCGGCCTGCGCGGGGGTCGACCAACCAAGGCCGATGACCACCGCCAAGCCCAGCGCGCCGCGAAGGAGCGCCATCGGCTTCGTGTTCATGTTCGTCTCCTGTCCATCCGTCCTGAGGGAGATGTCGGTCCGATTCTGCCGCCCACTACGTCGTCGAGCGCCTGTTCCCCTCGTGAACTCCAAGCGTCGACGGCTCGGAGTCGACGACGATTCGACCTTCCTTCTCGTCCACGAGCTGGAATCACCAGGCCCCCGCTCCGGGGTTGTGCCGGCACGGGAGCCGTGCTTTCGGCAGAATCACTGTCGCGCCTCGCGAGCGTCCGAGGCGCCTCGATCTTTGTCATCGGACGCCACTCCACCCGAATCCGACATTCGCGCGGACCGCATGTCGTACTGCGTCAACCGATTGCGACTCGCCAACCGGAAGAGTCACGAGGTCGCGTCGCGCGCACAGGGAATCCCCGGGGCCGAGCGGGCGGCTCCGTTGCCCAGTCGTCACAACCGGACCACCACCCGGTCCCGCCCGCCCGAGACTACTCGTCAGGCGTCGACGTCCCGCCCAGCTCGCTCAGCGGCGGGGGGTCGTCGTCGGCCCCGCCACCCGGACCGCTCGCGGGCGAGTCGTCCCACGGATCCCGGTAGTCCGGCGGCATCTCTCCCTCGAAAACCTTCACGCCGGGCACCGTGTAGTCCCCGGTGAAGGACGCAGTTCCGTCGATCTCCCGACCCTCCACCCCGAACGTCTCGGCCGCCTTCGGCAGCAGGAAGTAGACCCCCTCGCCGTCCTCGTAGCAACAGAGGTGTGGCCGCCGGTCGTACACGGCCTGCACGTGGTAGCCCAGCGTGCCGGACAGCACGTTGAGCGCGATGTCGTTTCGCACCAGCAGCTGCATGTCGCCGTCCAATTCCATTCCGTTCGTGTTGACGTGGGTCGCGAACCGCCGGACGGCCGACTTCAGCCGCTTCAGTCGCTCCTCCTGAAGGTCCTCGGCGGCGTCCGCGAGGTATCGCTGCAGATCCTTGTTCGAGGCCTTCAGCACCTTCACGAACCGC
>JANQQW010000151.1 GCA_028284885.1 Planctomycetaceae bacterium | reverse complement strand
GGGATCGAAGTCCGGAGCCTGCTCGACCGTCGACTCGGCCCGCTTCAGCTTGTCGACGGCCCCGTCGGCGTCACGTCTCCGCAGGTCGGCTCGCGCGTCCGCGATGACCGACTCGACGAGTCGAGTCGTGTTGCTCCGCCGCTCGGCCTCCGGCCGGGGCGGTGCCTCAGAATCGTCGGTCTGCGGCTCGGGGTCCGGAGCGAACGGGTCAGTCGGAGGCGGTTGGCCGTTCGTCGGCTGCCCCCCCGCCTGACCTTCCCCCGGAAACGAACGTCCGGGCCGGTTCCCGGACTGGGCCAGCTCTTCCGTCGGCTGCTGTGGTGCCATCGGAGCACTCGGTTCGGCCGCGGAGTTCGAGACGACGGGCGGGCCGTTCTCGAACTCCCCCTTCTCTTCCGTCTCTTCCTCGCCGCTGAACTCCCCCGCGACTCCGGAGTCGTAGTACGAAACGTCGTCTGACATCGTGTACGACGAACCGCCACTGACCCGCGCGTCGGCCAGCTGCGACGGGCCGTTCATCAGCGACCACGTGCCCAGCAGCAGCACGGCTCCGAGGCCGACCACGCCGAAGCCGACGGCCGGCCAGAGAACACCGAATCGGCGGACGGCCAGCGTCCCCAGGAACAGCACGGACGCCAGCATCACGACCACCCCGAGACGCCCACCGACCCGGTCGAGCGAGATCCGCTCCAGCGACCACCGCAGCTCGCCGAGCACCGACAGCCGGGGCGGCGGGCCGGTCGGCTCGAACGAACCGCGGAGGGCGACCAGCGACGTGCCGGACGGATGATGCAGCCGCCACTCGTGCCGCAGCACCTCCACCGGGCTCCACGTCCCGCCCGCCACGGGGACCAGCAGCGTCGGCGGCCGGCCGACGACACCCGACTCCTCCGACTGTTTCGTCGTGTAGTGCAGAACGACACGCTGCGGACCCGCACTCGGCGGCCAGTTCACGCTCGGCGTGCCGTCGAGGAGGTTGATCTCCGCCGGGTCGCCGTCGATCGTGACCGACCAGACACTCGCCCCCTCGACGAGGTCGAAGCCGAGCGTGCCGAGCGTCCCGGTGGCGAGCGTGGCGGCCATCTCGTGCCGCAGCACGTCCCCCGCCCCCACGGCCGTCTCGATTTCCATCAGCTCGCACACGGCGTTCGGCACGGCCAGCCGGTCGTACTGGGCGGCCTGCACGGCCACCTTCGCGCCCGGCCGGACGAATCGCCGAGCCGCGACCACCCGTTCCCGCGGCCGGTAGTCCAACGGTCGGACGTCGGGGCTCAGCAGTTCGGCCGGGGCGACCTCCCACAGCGGCTGGTCGTCCGCGTCGGTCGCGACGGCCGTCACCCGCTGCCGGTCGTTCGCCTCGAACGCGACGTAGCCGTGGTGTCGGTCCGCCGACGGGAACGACGGGAGCGGAACGACGTTCGCCGCCTCGGCCGCCGGGGTGTCGAGTGCGACCGCAAGCACGAGCGACCCGCGGACGCGACGGTCGAACCGCAGCGTCCACTCGATCGTCCCGTCGCTCGGCGGAGCGGGAATCTGCTCGACGACCCGGGCGCCGACGTCGGACGCGACGACGCGGAACTGCAGGCGGTCGCCGGTCGACTCCGGCAACTCCACCCGCCACTCGCGGAGCCCGCCGCCGAGGACGTCGAGCCGCGACTCCAACCGTGTGCGGAACGCGTCGTCGTCGAGTCGGCAGAAGGCGAGCGTCCGGACGGCGGTCCGCGAGGGCCTCGTCGAGACGCGGACCCGGCCGCCGACCCGGCCGTTCTGGTACTCGTAGGCGAGGCGTTCGAGTCGCCCGCCGGTCCCCGGCTCGGGGAGGGAGGCGTTCGCAGCGGAGGTGGTGCCCGCGGGCACGGGGTCGAGTCCGACGAGTTCGACCGGCACGACCTCGAACCAGTCGGGGTAGGTCACGCGGTACGCCCCTTCGAGCGTGGAGGCGTCGATGCGAACCTCCGGCAACGCGACCTCGACCGGAGCCACCGACGGCGGCCAGACCTCCGGTTGCGTGCGGGCCCGCACGAGCAGACTCGCCTCCGCCCC
>JANQQW010000132.1 GCA_028284885.1 Planctomycetaceae bacterium | reverse complement strand
GCATGTGCACTTCGTCGATGATGTAGACCTTGCACTGGCTCCGCATCGACTTGACGGAGACGTTGGCCCGCAGCTGGCGGATGTCGTCGATGCCTCGGTTGCTCGCCCCGTCGATCTCGAGCACGTCGACGTCGTTGCCGGCGGAGATCGCCTCGCAGACGTCGCAGGCGTTGCAGGGGACGCCGTCCTCGACGTTCGGGCAGTTCAGCGCCTTCGCGAAGATGCGTGCGGTCGAGGTCTTGCCGACGCCGCGGGCACCGGTGAAGAGGTACGCGTGGGCGACCCGGTCGGTGCGGATGGCGTTCCGCAGGGCCTGGGCGACGTGCTCCTGCCCGACGACGTCGTCGAACGCCTGCGGACGGAACCGCCGAGCGAGAACGGTGTAGTGCTGGCTGGCGTCCAAGAGATCGGCTCCGAGGGCAGCGGTAAGCGGCCATCATATCGGAGCCGGCACGACACGACGACGCAGCCGGGAACAGCCGAAGACCCCGGTGTCCAAGTTGGACTGCGTGGCAGTCCCGTTCGCACCCCAGCGGCCACGAAGGCCGCCCCCAGCCCCTCACATGAGCGAAGCGAACGGCGGCGGTCACGAAAACCGCGGGCCGTTCGCGAAGCGAACAACGAAAACAGAGGCGGGACGCTATCTCCGCGTGCACCTGAGGGTAAGCATTTAGGGCTGCTCCGGTTAAGGCCTGACCCGGTTCACACCGCCTCACCGCAGTTGGAGATAGCGTCTCGCCTCTGCACGGTCGCCGAGTGCGGACACCTGATCCCGCATGATACGCGTCGGCGGCGGCACGTCAACAGTGTGCCGTTCGGCGGGCGGTTGTCGGCTGCCGTCCGCTGGGGTAGCCTGATCGGATGGACGCGGCGACCGCCACGGAACCGACGAAGAGCGACGCACCTCCGGCCCCGCCCGACAAGTGGCGGCGGATCGAGTCCGTCTACGTCTCGCTGCTGCAAATGGGGTTCGTCTTCGCGGTCTACGTTTTCTCGGCCGGGCCGATGTACTGGACCGTCTACGAGTCGTACACATTCGGGACGTACACGCTCGTCCAGAAGCTGTACCGGCCACTCGTCCTGCTCGCGGAGACGTTTCCGTGGTTCAGCGACTTCCTGGACTGGTGGGTCGCGCTCTGGATCCTCTGACCGCGTCTCGACGTCGGTCCGGTCGCGTCTCTACGGAACCAAGCCGCCAGCCGGGCTGCTCGTCGTGAAGTTCGGATGAGGGGGCCACGTGCGGATTTTCCGATTCGTCGGGCTTCGAACGCCGATTCAGCCGTTATGATGCGGTTGTCGGGTGGATCGTGCGAGGATCGTCACGACGGGCCGAACTCGACCCGCTTCCCTTCACCAGGTTGTCTCATGCCAACCGACCAGCAGACGAAATCGACGGATCGAGTCGCTGTCGCCGCGGATGAGGAACCGGTCGATGTCGGCGAGCAGCAGGCTCCGACCGAGGCGACCGAGGCCCCGGCCTGGTTTCGTCAGAAGCGTGCCGAGAAGACGGAGGCCGTGCCCGGCCCCGCCATGCCGACCACGCCCGAGGTGCCCAAGCTGCGGCAACCCTCCCGGCATCCGGCCCGCCGCAAGCTGATCGTCGAGCAGCCCGAGGACGAACGAAGCGCGTTCCGCCGGTTCGTCAAGTTTGCCGCCACCGGCTACGGCTTCTCCCTCCTGCTGCACACCGCCGTGCTGCTGGTCCTCGCCTTCCAGTACATCGACGTCGTGACCAGCGGTCTGTCCGGGGCGACCGAACTCGGCTTCACCCTCGACGACGGCGAGTCGCTGGAGTTCGATGACGGCGACTCCGAACTGCTCGAGGCGGGCGGTGCCGACGCGGCTCCCGAGGAGCCGCAGCCGCTGACCGTGCTCGAGCCGACGCCCGACGACGTCCCGCTCAATCCGCTCGAGGAGACGCAGGAGTCCGACGCAACGGACACGGAGAACGAGGGGACGTCGAAGACCGGAACCGCCCAGGGCGACGGGGCGGACCAGGTCGATGCGGCCCCCGGCGGCCGGAAGGTCGGCGACAATGCCATCACCAAGGGTCGCTTCACCGTCCGGGTCACTTCCACGAACAACAAGCAGCCCGACCAGGCCCCCGGCGAGAACTTCGACCCGGGCGTCAACGAGTCGTACTACATCTACATCTACGTCGAGACCGACGAGGACGAGGACCTCAAGATCCAAGACGTGCAAGGCTCGATCGTCGAGAAGCGAAACGACGGTCTGCAGCCTTGGCACACCCTCATCCCGTTCCACCCGGAGAAGCGGTACGACCGCGGCGGCGGCAGCCTCGAAGGGACCGACACCTTCTTCTACAGCCCGCGGTCACGCAGCAAGATCGACCCGTTCATCCTGATCAGCGAACGGCACTACAAGCGGAACTCGTTGATTCCCGTCTCGCAACGAAAGATCGGCGGCGAGACCAAGAACTACGCCGTTCTCCGCGTCTTCGTTCCCGGCTCGACCAAGGTCGGCATCCGCGACCAGATCACCATCGAGTGCGAGCCGCTCGGTGAGAAGCAGGAGTTCGAGATCGTCTTCTGAGGTGATCTTCGTCGCTCGGCGTGCCCGTGGCTCCGCCGCCGCACGCCGGATCGACTCACGGGCTTCGCTCGCGAACCTCATGTCCGCTCGCTGCGTAGTCCCGAGGCGGCGTCAGTCCTTGGCCGGCGACGGGTCGGTCTTGGTCGTACGCTCAGTCTCGGCGTCGATCCACTCCAGCAGTTCGACCGGTCGTTCCATTCCGACGCGGTTGCTCCGTTCGTTCATCGACTTCACGGGCAGCACGAACGGATGCTCCGTCTGCACGCTCGGGGCGTCCTCGACCGCGTCCGGTGCGTCCTCCGCGGGCCCACCCTGCGGTTCGGGCAGCATCGGTTCGTTCGTGACACCTTCGGCCGCGGTGCCGTCCGGCGGCATGTCCCAGCCGGCCGGGGCGATCGGGATCGAAGGGGCGAACTCCCGCGGCTCCGAGTGCAGCAGTTTCGACGCGTCGAGTGCGTGGCTGCGAGCGAGCGCTCGCCGCATCGCCAGCTTGTAGGCCCGCGGCTTCCACGGCGACTCGGCGAGGAACACGCGGTCCTGCTCCAGCAGCGTCCCAGACCGGAAGTGCAGCTCGGCGATCGCCTGGTTGTACTGCACGAGGCTCTGGTAGTAGGCGGTCTTCGCCGCGGCCACGCTCGTCTGGGCCCGCAGCAACTGGTCGTTCGTCGGGTCGCGTCCCGCCTTGTAGCGAACGTCGAAGACCTTCTCCCGTTCGATGGCGGCCTGCATGCGGGAGTAGTTGCTCCTCGCGGTCTGGTGGAAGCGGTCGATCCGCTGGAAGGCGATCGCGAGTTCGTGCCCCACGTCGAGCTCGAGGGCCGCGAGCCCCGCCCGGGCCTTCGCGAGCTGCAGCTCGATGTTCCGCACCCGCGTGTGGGCGAGCCGTTGCCCGAGCGGCACGGAGAACTCGAAGCCGAGGCTCCACGTGTCGTGGCTGCCCTGGGACAACGTCTCGTACGCGTTGCCGAAGCCCTGCGTCGTGATGCCGTCGTCGTCGGAACCCGCGAACAGCCGGTCGCCGAACGCGTTCCGCTGGTAGCTGCTGACGAAGTCCAGCCGCGGGTTGACGAGGTTCCGGGCCGCCCGCAGCTGGAGGTCGAGGCTCTTGATCCGCCACTTCTGCCGTCGGAGTTCGACTCGCCGCGTGAGAGCCGAGACGAGGGACGACTCCCAGTCGAGTTCGACCTCGGCCGTGATCGGTTCGTCGCCGGGGCGGATGACCCGCCCGTCGTTGACGGTGAGGCCCAGCAGCCGGCGGAGTCGCGTCTCGGCCTCGTACAGGTCGGCGAGCGCGTTCTGGGCCCGGGCGCGGGCCTCGAAGTACTGGTCGCGGGCCTGGGCCTCGTTGCCGGACGACGTGAGCGTGGGCAGTTCGGGCGGGAGGTCGAGCTTCGCGTTCTCCGGCCGCCACGTCTGCAGGGCGGCGTTCCGGGCGACGACCTCGCTGTCGTAGACGTGGTAGGCGAGGGCGAGGTTCCAGTAGAGCTCCTCGACGTCCCGCAGCAGGTTGCGGACGTCCTCCTCGAAGTCGGCGAGCGAGACGTCCTCGTTGATGCGGGCGATGACGACTCCCTGGTCGACCGCGACCTGCCCGTCGCCCAGCGTGGGCCCCGCGATCCGCGTGTACTCGACTCCCGCCCCGGCCCACAGCGGATGCCGGTAGTCGGCCCGCAGGAACCCGGTGTAGGCGGAGCCGAACAGCTGGCCGGGCCGGTTGTTCAGCGAGTAGTCCCAGTCGTGTTGGACGCCGAGCGTGCCGCCGCTCCCGAGTCGTTTCTCCAGCCGGCTGGTGAAGTTGCCGGTCTCGTCGGTGAGAGTGCTGCCGGGCGGCAGGCCGCCGGAGAGGACCAGGCTGTTCTGCACGTTCTCGGACCGGCCCCACAGCATGTTGGTGGTGAAGCGGGTGTCGAAGTCGGCGAGTGCCGCCTCCACGCCGCGGCCGCCGAACGTGAAGCCGGCCTGCCGGAGGGCCGGGTCAAAGACGGACGGGGCGAACGACGGGTTGCCGCTGAGCACGCTGCCGCGGGCGAGGAACTGCTCGTCGCTGCGGACGATGGCCGCGTTCCGGAGCGCGATGCGGATCGCCTCGGCGAGCGACAGGTCCCAGATCTCGTCGGCGTTCGGGGCGCTCAGCCGGTGCGGCTCGACCGGCACCTCCGGCACCACGACCTCCACGTCCGGGGGCGTGACCCGGACCGCCACGTCCTCGTAGTACCGCAGCGGCTCGTTCGTCAGGTACTTCAGCGGCCGCTTCGACTCGCGACACCCGCCGACGCAGGCGACCACGAGCGCGCAAAGCACCCCCAGCGTCCTCCGTCGGAAGTGATGTGGTCGCCGCGACATGCCGATCGATCGCGTTCGAGGCGCAGTTCTCGCCCACCCAGAGCCGCACAGGCCCTGCGATCGGTATCGTCGTCACAACCCGTACAGCTTGACCGGACTTCGCGGGTCGCGTTCTACAGCCGGAACTGGAACGTTTGCCGGACGTACCGCCACGCCCACTGGCCCAGTGTGCGGTTGGTGACGAGGAACGCGGCGCGGCCGCGGAGGCCGGTGCGGTAGGCGTGGGCGTGTGGGGCGGCCGGGAGCGGGACGACGATGCGGTAGGCGGTCTCGGTCAACCGTTCACGGCCGTCCGGGTCGGTCAGCGTCGGCAGTTCGCCGCCGTAGCGGTTCGAGAGGGCCCGCGGGACGTAGGCGTCGTGGCGGTCGGAGATCGACTCGACTCGCGAGGTCAGCCGCTGCAGCGGGAGTTGGTGAACCTTCAGGTCGACGGTCTGGTCGGCGAACACGTCGTTCCGGATCGACTGGCCGACGTAGAGGACGGCGACGAACTCGTCCGACGGAGCCAGGCTGAGGACCTGCGTGCCGGCCTCGACGAAGGCCCCGGTGTTCTGCGGGTCGAGCAGCGTGCCGTGCCAGTCGGCGAGTTGCAGCGTGCCGTCCTGCATCTCCGGTTCGGGCCGCGGCTCCGGGGCGACGACGGTCCCGGCGGCCGGAGCCCGGACGACGAGTTCGCCCAGCCGGCGGGTCACGTCCTCGATCTGCATCTCGACGCTGTGGATCGACTCGCGGGTCGTGATCTCGGCGGCGTTGTCCCGTAGCGAGACCTCCGCCTCGAGCCGTCCGGTCAGGACGGCGAGCTCCCGTTCCAGTCCGTGCAACTGGTCTCGCAGGTCGGCGTTCTCGAACGTCAGCAGCGTGGCGTCCGCCTCCACCCGGTCCCCCTGCGAGACCTCGGCCCGCAGGAGGTGTCCGGGCGTCGTGACGTGCACGTGCCGGACGTCGCGCGGCTCCAGCACGAACGGCGCCTCGACGTGCAGCGGCACGGGGATCAACAGGACGGCCGCGACCACGGCGGCGAGGACCGCCAGCGTGACGGCCATGCGGGGGCGACTCAACGGTTCCTCCCGGGGTGCGGACAGCATCTTGTACAGAGAGTAGCCCGCCCCGTAGACCATGGTGCCGACGGAGAACAGGGCGAGCAGGATTCCGACGCTCTGCAGATCGTACGGCTTCAGCACCGTGTACAGGAACGTGGAGATGCCGACGATCAGGAACAGCCGGTAGAACCACGCGGCCACCGCGTAGAAGACGAACCAGCCACGGCCGTGCTTCGGGGCGAACGGGTCGTGCTGCGGCTCGATCCCGAAGCACTTCTCGGCAGCCGTCTCCTTCAACAGCCGCTCTGCCTGCTGCCGCAGATTCGGAATCTCCAGCAGGTCGGACAGCATGTAGTACCCGTCGAACCGCATCAGCGGGTTCAGGTTGAACAGCACCGTGCTGACCGACGTGATGAAGAAGACGTTCAGGCAGAGGTTGCCGAGGAAGCTGTCCGGGGCGAACCACCACGTCCACAGGGCGAGCGCGGAGAGGACGACCTCGAAGTACATGCCCCCCGCCCCGATGACGATCCGCTGCCACTTGTTCCGCAGCATCCACGAGTCGCTGGTGTCGCAGTACAGCGTGGGGCTGAAGACGAGCAGCATGATCCCCATGCTGTGGCACTCGCTGCCGTAGTGCTTGCAGGAGAGCCCGTGCCCGAACTCGTGCAGGACCTTCGTCGCCGCCAGCACGAACCACAACCAGATCACGTTCGGCCAGCCGAAGAAGACCTGGAACTCCGGCAGCCGCGACTGGAACTGGTCGAAGTTGACCAGCAGCAGGACCAGCGACGAGAGGACGAACGCCGCCGCCAGCGTGGCCGCCCACGGCGCGAACACCCACCGGGTCCACGGCAGCAGCCGCGAGAGAACCGCCTCCGGGTCCCAGCCGGGCAGGCGGAGGAACAGGACGCTCATCGCTCCCTGCCGGACCTTCTTCCACCGCTCGGTCTCGGCCCGCTGCAGCAGCTCGGCCCCCTGCCCGCGTCGGTCGGCGAGGACGAGCCCTTTCTGGTACAGGTCGACGACGAGCCGTTGCACGTCGGACAGGTTGGGCCGAAACGTCGGGAACCG
>JANQQW010000093.1 GCA_028284885.1 Planctomycetaceae bacterium | reverse complement strand
CCCCACGCTCGAGAAGAACGGCGAGCAACAGAAGTTCGAGGGGCTGACGACCGACGTCCTCACCGACCACGCGATCGAGTTCCTCGACGACCGGCCGACCGACAAGCCGTTCCTGCTCGTGCTGCACTTCCGCGCTCCGCACGCCCGCTGGCTGCCGGTCGCGCCGGAGGACTGGAAGCCGTTCGAGACGCTCGACCCGCGCCTCCCGCACCCCGACTACCCGGGGCTCGACGTCGCCCGCGTGAAGCGGATGACGCGCGAGTACCTCGCCTCGGTCCGCGGCGTCGACCGGAACGTCGGCCGGCTGACCAGGCACCTCGACGAACTCGGGCTGACCGGGAACACGGTCGTCGTCTACACCGCGGACCACGGCTACAACATGGGCCACAACGGCATCTGGCACAAAGGGAACGGCCACTGGGTGCTCAGGAAGGACGCCCAGCCGCCCGCCACGGACAATGTCCCCCGCGGCCAACGGCCCAACATGTACGACGCGTCGCTGAAGGTGCCGACCGCCGTTCGCTGGCCGGGCGTCGTCGAGCCGGGCCGCGTCGAGAGGCACTCCGTCACGTTCCTCGACTGGTACCCCACGATGGTCGCCCTCGCCGGCGGCCAGCTCCCCGCGGGAGAGACGATCCGCGGCCGCAACCTGGTCCCGCTCCTGAAGGGCGAGGCGAAGGACTGGGACGACGACGTCTACACGGAGTACTCGACCAAGCACCAGTCGCGAACGCACATGCGGTGCTACCGCACACCGGAGTGGAAGCTCGTCCGGGACTTCTTGAACCCCGAACGGGACGAACTGTTCGACCTCGCGAACGACCCGGAGGAGACGACGAACGTGATCGCCGAGCCGGCCAACGCGAAGGTCGTCGCGACGCTGCACGCGAGGATCGTCGAACGGATGCGGGCGATCGACGACCCGGTTCTCGAGTCGGTCGAGGCTCAGGAGAAGAACTGACCGTCGCCGACCGCCTCGAAGGCGTTCGGCACGTGCACGATCTCGGGTTCGTCGCCGTCGCCCCAGACGATGCCGACGACGTCGAAGCGGGCCCGGTGTTCGAGCATTCCCTTCGCCTTCAGGTACGCGAGCGCGGAGCGGGTCAGCTTCCGCTGCTTCGCGTGGTTCACCGCCTCGAAGGGGTCCCCGGCGGCGCGACTGCGGCGGGTCTTCACCTCGACGAAGACGATCGTGTCGCCGTCGGCCGCGACGATGTCGATCTCACCCAGCCGGCTGGCGTTGTTGCGGGCGAGAATCCGCATGCCGAGCGAACGGAGGTGCCGGGCCGCCGTCCGCTCGCCGCGGTTGCCGAAGAGCTTGTTCCAGAGGCCACGCATGACGCGATGGTGTCGTCAGCCGCGTTGGCACGCAACGCGGAATCGCGGTCCCGGTGGCTCGGCGTCCGATCTCGCCGTCCGTCGTCGACGCCGAGACCGTGCCGTCTCGCGACGAAGTCCGCCGCTCACGCGCTCGACTGCATTGCGTGCCAACACAGCTGCGGCGACTACTTCTGCTTGTCCTTGCGGACGATTCGCTCGCGGAGGCGGGCCGCCTTGCCGGTGCGGTCGCGGAGGTAGTACAGCTTCGCCCGGCGGACGCGGCCGTGCCGCTTGATCTCGAGCTTCTCGATCTTCGGCGAGTGGACGGGGAACGTCCGCTCCACGCCCTCGCCGGCGACGATGCGGCGAACGGTGAAGGTCTCCCGGGTGCCGGCGCCCCGGCGGGCGATGACGACGCCGTTGAAGACCTGCGTCCGCTTCTTGTCGCCTTCGAGAATGCTGAGGTGCACGTTCACCTCGTCGCCGATCTCGAACTGCAGCGGATCCTCACGCAGGCTCGAGGCCTCGGCCTGGTCCAGAAGGGGATGTCGCATCGTCTCGTTCCTCGGATGTCGCGTTGTGCGGTTGTTCGATTCTGATTGAACCACAGAGACACAGAGGTCACAGAGGTTCTACTGGGGACGTCAGTCCGGTGTTGGTGTCCAATCTGGGGCCAGGAAGTCGCCCTCCCGCCACTTGATGTCAGTGAACTGCTCGGATCGATCGAGAATGCAGTGCAGGATGCGAGTCAGGCCTTCTTGTTCTTCACGGTCTGAGCGGCCCACTAGGCGACCGATCCAGCCGATTCCACTCTGTACCTGAGCCAGCCACAAGGATGCGTCGTCCTGACGTCGCATGATTGCAATGAGCACACCGCTTGTCTTGCCAGTGCTCAGGGACCATCCGCAGTCGCGCCAGTTGTCGAGATACAGCTCCGTTCCATCCTCGTTGAATTGCTCCCACAAGAACTCGGCCAACTCCTCACCGGGTGGATGAGCGTGCGGATCGATCGTCATCGACGATCGAAATGTGGCATTGAACCGCACTCTTCTCTGTGCCCTCTGTGTCTCTGTGGTTCAACCCGACTCGCTGGTGGGCACAGCCCACCCTACTCCAAGAGATCTCCTCGTCTCTCTCTCGTGATCCGCAGGCTCTCTTCCGTTCGCCAGCGTTCGATTTCCTCGTGGTTGCCCGAGAGGAGGACCTCCGGGACGGTCAGGCCGCGGAAGTCGCGGGGTCTCGTGTACTGCGGATACTCCAGAAGGCCGGTTTCGGCGAAGCTGTCGTACTTGCTGCTCGTCTCGTCGCCGAGGACACCCGGCACCAGCCGGATGACGGTTTCGATCACCAGCATGGCCGGCACCTCGCCGCCGTTGCAGACGAAGTCGCCGACGGAGACCTCGATCGGGTTCAGTCCCTGCCGGATGCGGTCGTCGAATCCCTCGTAGCGGCCGCAGAGGAGCAGGAGTCGGTCGAACTCGGCGAGCTCCGAGACGAAGGTCTGGTCGAGCCGTCGCCCGGCGGGCGTCATCATCAGGAGTCGTCCCGGCGACTCGCCCTCCTGCTGGACGGCTTCGACACAGTCGTAGACCGGTTGGCAGGCGATGAGCATGCCGGGGCCGCCCCCGAACGGCTTGTCGTCGACTTTCTGGTGCTTGTCCTCCGTATGGTCGCGAATGTTCCAAGTGTGGAGTTCGACGAGATCACGCTCGATCGCCAGCTTCAGCAGGCTCTGCGAGCGGTACCCTTCGAAGATCTCCGGGAAGAGCGTCAGGACGTCGAATCGCACGGCGAGCCCCGATCACTCCTCCGAGGCGGTTTCCTCGGTCGTCTCCTCGGCGGCGGCCTCGCCCCCTTCGGCGGCCTCGGCCGTCTCCTCGGCAGCCGGTTCCGGCTCCGGGGCGGGCTCCTTCGGCGGCGTCATCGGCGGGGGCGCCTTCACCGTGCCCCAGTCGTTCTTCTTCACCTTGCGGATCAGGGCGGCCACCTTCTCGGTCGGCTGGGCGCCGACGGAGACCCAGTAGTCGACCCGCTCGACGTCGAGCGTGACCCGCTGCGACTTCTCGCGGACCATCGGGTCGTAGGTGCCGATCTCCTCGATCGCCTTGCCGTCGCGCGGCTTGCGGGAGTCCATGACACAGATGCGGTAGAAGGGCCGGTGCGTACGGCCCATCTTCTTCATGCGAATGCGAACGGCCATTGGGTGTCGTCTGGTGTCTGGTGGTCTGGTTGGGTCGAGAGTCTAGGGTCGTGAGTCGAGAGTCGGAAAGTCAACGAAGCCCGGCGTGCCGACTCCTGACGTCCGACTCCTGACCGCTGTCCTACCTGCGGTTCTTCTTCCGCTGTTTCCGTTGTTCCTTGCGTTTCTGCTTCCGCTTGTCGCGAATGGTCGCGCGGTCGGGGCCTCGCTTGCTGCGTTGCTTCTTCCGCTCGATCTCGGCACCGGGGTCGAGCAGTCCGCCGTCAGCCATCTGCTGCATGGCCTTCATGCGGTCCCGCATGCCCATGCCGGCCATCTGCTGCATCATGCCGGCCATGTTGCCGAAGTCCTTCAGCAGCTTGTTCACGTCGCTCGCGTCGACGCCGCTGCCGGCGGCGATGCGGTTGCGGCGGCTGCGGTCGATCCGGTCCGGGTTCGTCCGCTCCTCGGGCGTCATCGAGTTGATGATCCCCTCGATGCGTCGCATGTCCGACTCCGGATCCATGTCGGGATCCATGTCGGCCAGCCGACCCATGCCCGGGATCATCTTCATCACGTCCTTCATCTTCCCGAGCTTCTGAATCTGCCGCATCTGCGAGGCGAAGTCCTCGAGGGTGAACTTCCCCTCCATCAACTTCGCCTGGGCCTTCTCCGCCTCCTCCTGGTCGAACTCCTCCTGCGCCTTCGCGACGAGGCCGACGACGTCCCCCATCCCCAGGATGCGGCTCGCCATCCCGTCCGGACGGAACTCGTCGAGCGCGTCGAGCGTCTCGCCCGTTCCGACGAACTGGATCGGCACGCCGGTGACGGCCTTGACGGACAGGGCCGCACCGCCGCGGGTGTCGCCGTCGAGCTTCGTCAGGATGACGCCGTCGAGTTCGAGGGCGTCGTTGAACGCCTTCGCGGACTGGACGGCGTCCTGACCGGTCATCGAGTCGATGACGAGCAGGGCCTGGTCGGGGCCGAGCTTGTTGTCGATCTTCCGGAGCTCGCCCATCAACTCGTCGTCGACGTGCAGCCGGCCGGCCGTGTCGAGGATGAGGACGTCGCAGCCGGCGGCCTTCGCGGCCTTCAAGCCGTTCTGGCAGACCTTGACCGGGTTCGTCTTCTGCGGGTCCTCGGTGTGGACCGGGACGCCGACCTGCTCGCCGACGACCTTGAGCTGCTCGATGGCCGCGGGACGCTGCAGGTCGGCCGCGACGAGCATCGGCTTCCTGCCGTACGCCTTGACGAGCCTGCGGGCGAGCTTGCCGCAGGTGGTCGTCTTGCCGGAGCCCTGCAGGCCGCACATCATCAGGACGGTGATGCCGTCCTTCTTGAGCGTGAGGCCGGTCGCCTCCGGGCCCATCAGGTTGACGAGTTCCTGGTGGACGATGTAGACGATCTGCTCGCCCGGCTTGACGGACTTGAGCACCTGCTCGCCGACCGCCTGCTCGGTGACGCGGGCCACGAAGTCCTTCGCGACCTCGAAGTTCACGTCCGCCTCGAGCAGTGCCTGCCGGACCTCGCGCAGACCGTCCCGGACGTTCTTCTCCGTCAGCCGGCCGCGGCCGAACACGGAGAAGACGCCGGTCAGTTTCTCGGAGAGTCCTTCAAACATGGTCGAGGTGTGGGAACGACGAGTAACGACGAATCGAGTCGGCACGAACCGAGTCGGCCGGGAGCACGGATCTCCAAGGGCGACGACCACTTGGAGAACGGGCGGACGCCGGGCACGGGGCCGCTCGGCGAATCGGTGATTCTAGGCCTCCCCGCGTCCGAACACAATGGACACGCCGTGAGCCTCCACTCGCCGGCTCACCGGGGTGTCGAACGGATTCTTCGGTCCCGAAGCTCGCCCGGAGACCGCCCGGCTTGCGCATCCTCGCACGGCTGCCCGGTTCGCCCGATCCGCTCGATCTTCAGCACAAGTGTCGTGAGTACAACGCGGCGGACGCGAACGACCGGGGGGGAAGTCGATACACTCGACAACGGCATTGCACCGCCGTCGATTCCTCTCGTGCCGCTCGCGCTCGTCGCCGACCGCACGAAACCGCGGGCCGGCCGTTCGGCATGAAGCGTTCTCTCTCCAATCTGCTCCTCGGAAGTGGCGACCCGGACGACGGTCCGGGCCGGCTGCTGGCGAAGAAGGACCGCTGGGGCAACGGCCTCGGCCTGTGGGTCCTGGTCGTCATGGTCTTCCTGCTGCCGTTAGCGTGGCAGTCGATCCAGCGGGTCTCGCTGGAGAACAACGTCAAGAACTGGCTGCCGAAGGACGACCCGCAGTCCCGCGTGCTCGACTGGTACGAGCAGAACTTCTCCCTCGAAGACCGCATCCTCGTCAGCTGGGAGGAGAGCGCCGTCGACGACCCGCGGGTCGATCTGTTCGCACGGCGGCTGGAGGGGTTCCTCGACGAACAGGGGATCCGCCGCGACGGCTCGGACTATGTCGAGTCGGTCGTCACGCCGAACGAGGCGCTGGAGCGGATGGAGCGGTCGAACGTCCCCCGTGACGAGGCGCTCGAACGGCTCGTCGGCGTGACCGTCGGACGTGGCCCGCTGCGGCTGAAGTACACGGAGAAGGGGCTGGCCAACCCGCCGAAGACGGCGTCGCTCGTCGCGGAACGGCTGAAAAAGGAACTCGGAATCGACGTCGAGGTGCTCGACCCGGCCGAGGACTACACCGACTGGGAGCTGCCGCTCGACGTCGCCGAGCGGGTCGCCCAGTGGCCGGCCCCGCCCGGAGACGATTCGGAGGACGAGGAGCCCGCGGTGCCGGGTGGGTACGACCCGCCCTACACGACCTTCGCGAAGCACGACGCCCGGCTGACGTGGCGGTCGATGCACTCCCGCAAGGACCTGCTGGAACAGGTCGAGAAGACGGTGCTCTCCGTCGAGGACCGCGGCGAGCCGCTCGTCGAGTCCGCCTTCTTCACGCCGGGGTCGCCGGTCGCGATCGTCGGGCTGCTGACCAAGGCGGGTCGCGAGGACCGGGACGCGATGATCGCCGAGATTCGCGGTCTCGCCCACGAACTCGGCATCCCGCCCGAGTCGCTGCACCTGGGTGGTGGGCCCTACGCCGGCAACGAGCTGAACCGGTTCCTGTCGAAGGTCGTCTGGAACGACGAGGCCCCGAGCTCGATGCCGCACGAGCGGTCGCCCTTCCTGGCGAGTCTCGTCGTCGGCGTGATCCTCGCCTTCCTGATGCTCCGCAGCATCCGGCTGACGATCCTCGTGATCCTGACGGCGTTCTACACGATGTTCGTGACGGTCGCGCTCGTTCCGGCGACGGGCGGCAGCATGAACGTCGTGCTGGTCGTCATGCCGACGCTGCTGGTCGTGCTCACGCTCTCCGCCTCCATCCACCTCTGCAGCTACTGGCGGTTCGCCGTGGCGAACGGCTCGCCGCGGCCGGTCCTGGAGGCGGCCAACCTCGCCTTCCGGCCCTGCCTGTTCGCCGCGTTGACGACCGCCATCGGACTGGTCTCGCTGCGAACGAGTCCGCTCGCGCCGGTCGCCGACTTCGGCTTCTACTCCGCGGTCGGCTGCCTGATCTCGCTTCACGTCGTCGTGCTCGGACTCCCGGCGATGATGCTGACCTGGCGCGGCACTCCGCCCGCCAGCGGACCGGCCAGCGAGAACGCCACCTGGGCTGCCTTCGGCCGCATCCTCTACCGGCACTCCGCGGTCGTGCTGCTCGGCTGCCTCGCCCTGTTCGTCGGCTGCGTCGCCGGGCTGCAGTACTTCCGCACCGAGACGAAGGTCATCCGCTACTTCCCCGAGGAGACCCGCGTCGTCCAGGACTACCTGTTCCTCGAGGACACGCTCGCCGGCATCATCCCGGTCGAGGTCGTCATCCGCTTCGACGACGAACGCGTCGACTCCGACTCCGGCCGGTCGGACAGCACGAAGTCGTTCTACGACCGGCTCGAGGTCGTCCGCCGCGTGCAGGAACGGATCGCCCAGCACCCGGACATCAGCGGCACCGTCTCGATCGGGACGTTCCTCGCGCCGACCGCCCCGAAGCCGGAGAAGCCGGGCGTGCCGCTCGCCCTGTGGCAACGCCGCTCGAACAAGTTCGAACGCGAGCTGAAGAGCTTCGTCACGGGCGACGAGGAGCAGGAGTTCCTCGACGGTCGCGACCCGGAGAGCCTGAACACCGAGGACGCCGCCGAGCTGCGAGCCATTCGGCGGCGGCAGAAGTCGATTCAGTCGTACTTCAACGTGGCCCAAGGTCCGTCCGACGTGCCGGACGCCGGGACGGGCGGCGAACTCGAGATCCGCGAAGGGGACGAGCTCTGGCGCATCTCGGCCAGCGTCGCCATCATGACGGACCTCGACTACGGTGCCCTCGTCGGCGACCAGCGCCGCGGGCAGGAAGGCGAGCTGAACGCCCTCGTCCAGGAGGAGCTGCGGCTGCACCCCAGTGCGAAGCACATGGTCTCCGGCATGGTGCCGTTCTTCCTGCGAACCCAGCAGGCCGTGCTCGACAGCCTGATCACGAGCTTCACGCTGGCGTTCGCGATCATCGCGATCGTCATGATGCTGCTTCTCCGCAGCCCGCTGTCCGGGGCGATGGCGATGATCCCCAACCTGCTGCCGGTCGGCGTGGTGTTCGGGCTGGTCGCCTGGGCCGGCATTCCGGTCGACATCGGCACGATGATCACGGCGTCCGTCGCACTCGGCATCGCGGTCGACGGCACTCTGCACCTCGTCACCTGGTTCCAGGAGGCGATTCGCCGCGGCTGCAGCCGCGAGCAGGCCGTGGCGGAGGCCCTCTCCCACTGCGGGCCGGCCATGTTCCAGACGAGCGCCGTCGTCGGCGTCGGCCTGCTGGTGCTCGCCTCGGCCGACCTGCTGCTCGTCCACCGGTTCGGCTGGCTGATGGCCTCGCTGATCGGCACGGCTTTGATCGCCGACGTCGTCCTGCTGCCGGCCCTGCTCGCCGGACCACTCGGCAAACTCGTCGAGAACTCGACCCGCGCGAACGCGGAACGTGGCGAGCTCGGCGAGAACGCGACCGCGGACAACGCCCCGCACGAGTTGCACCCGCATCTGCCGCCGGCCAAGTGAGACGGTTCGGCCGCCCGGGCCGACCGCCCTACCACTCGACGCCGAGCATCACGCAGTTGAGGCCGCTGCCGATCCCCAACAGCGCCACGCGGTCGCCCGCGACGACGTGACCGGCCTCGACGGCGAGCGAGAACGCCGTCGGCAGCGCAACCGCGCCGGTGTTCCCCAGTGTTTCGACGGTCGGGTAGTCCAGGGCCGCGTTCAGTCCGAGTGAGTCCAGCAGCAGCTTGCGGTGGGCTCGCCCGACCTGGTGGGTGACGACCTTGTCGACGTCGTCGGCCGACCAGCCGACCGATTCGAGGAAGCGGTCCCACGTCTTCGCCGCGAGGCCGACACCCGCGTGCAGCAGCGCCTCCGAGTCGGTCTGCATTCGCGGCCGGCCGTCCCCGGTGTCCGCGGAGACGTCGCCGGCACACAGACGGTTGTGGCTGGTGTCCGCGAGCGCGGCCCCTCCCGGGAAACGGTGACCGTTCGGCGGTTCGAGACTCTCGTGACAGAGCACGAACGCCGCGGACCCCGATCCGATCGTCAACGAGGCGAAGTCCGCCTTCACGTTCTTGCGCGTGACGTTCGGGTCGGAGAGCAGCGCGTCGATCGTCCCCTCGACGAGGCCCCGGCCGGTCTCCGTCCCCACGACGACTCCGGCCCGCGTCTGACCCAGTTCGATCATGTTCGCCAGCAGCAGCAACCCGTTCAGCAGGCCCAGGCAGGCGTTGCTCAGGTCGAGGACGACGGCGTTGCCCGGGAGCCCGGCCGCATCGTGGACGGCACACGCGGTCGCCGGCTCCAGCTGGTCGCGACAGACCGATCCGTGAG
>JANQQW010000090.1 GCA_028284885.1 Planctomycetaceae bacterium | reverse complement strand
GCCGCCTCGCTGTCGTCCGCCGGGTCGCCGGTCCGACGGGCCCGTTCGCAGAAGCCGACGAAGGCGGGCGGGGCCCACTCGCCGGGAACAGGCTCGCCGATCGCCGCGAGCCGCGGCCCGGCGAGATCGACGAGGTCGTGGAAGACCGGGTGGTCGCCCACACGCCGCCACCAGTACTTGGAGTTCGACGGGTCCGGTTCGCGGCGGTGCATGATCGCGTGCCAGAAGTCGCCGTCGCGGTTGCCGGAACTCTGCGCGAGCGTGTGGCTCTCGTCGAGGTGGTCGTGGAACAGCAGCAGGCCCGCGCGGACGTTCGTCGAGTCGGCGACCGTGCGAATCGTCTGCTGCAGCCCGACGACCTGCGACGGTCGGCCCGGCCCGAGTTCGGGCAGCAGAGTCGCGGGGAACGGACCGCCCCCCTCGGCCGGCAGACAGGCGATCCGCTCGGCGTCGTTCGCGTAGCCAACGTTCCAGCCGGAGACCTCCTCGGCCCAGCTTCCGAGCGCCGAACCGCGCGCCGCCACGACACGGCCGGCCGTCACGGAGGTCGTCAGCACGGCGACGTTCGCGGGCAGGCGCTCGAGGGCGAACGCGACCGGGTCGTCGGCGTACGCGGAGAGAACGGCCCGGTCCTCTGCGGCGGGGAGCTCGAGGAGCTTCGGCCAGTCGACGGAGTCGAGGTTCTCGGTCGCGGTCGCGACGGCGACCCAGTCCTCCTCCTCCGCGGACTCCAGCGACGTAGACAGCTCGGAGGTCTGACGGATCGACACGAACTCGGGCCGTCCGTCGGCCGAGGCGTCGGTGTGGAGGAGAACGCGGGACATGGCGGACGGGTCCAGCCGGGGCGGGGATCGGTCAGGTGGATCGTAGCGGTCGCATCGGTTGCCCGCGATGAATCGAACGCCCGCAAACGGCCCCGGGAACCGTTTCCTGCTTGAGTCACGTCGAGGAAGCCGTATCCTCGAACTTGTGGACGTTCCGGGTGTTGGGTCGCCGGGAACGTGATTGGGTCTGGGAGTGGTCGCGTTCACACGTGCCCACGCTCGTTCCTCGCGCGCTTCGCGAGGTGGGAACGATCCCGATGCAGGGGATTCTCGCCGGGTACGACGTGAACCACGCCACGTGGTTCTACCTGTCGTTCCTGCTCACCGTCGCGGTCTACTTCCGTTTCAACCGCCTGTGGTCGATTCGGAACGTGGACCTCGCGCTCCTGCTGTCGATCGCGCCGGGCATCCTGTTCTTGGAGACGGCCGAGCGCGACGGCGACTCGGCCCTCGAGTTCACCGGGTACACCTGGCTGCTGACGGTGACCGCCCTGCTGCTCGTGCGACTGCTGTGCGACCCGTTCTTCCAACGGCGACCGCGTTTGGAGCAGAACCTGAACACGCCCGGCCTCGCCTTTCTGTGCGCGGCCTCGTTGGCGTTCCTGACGACCTCGGCCCTGCGAACGCCGGCCGTGCCGGACTCGGTCCAGCAGACCGTGCGGGACGCGCGGACGCTCGTCAACGGGAACGAGGACACGCCCGACTCCACGGGGACGAGCGACGAGAAGGCCGCCGGCCCGAACACCGGGGCGGCCGCTTCCCTGCTGACCGCCACCGTCACGCCGCTCGACTTCGACACCTCGATGACGGCCCGCATCGCGTCGATCCTCTCGCACCTCGCCGTCGTCGTCGGGCTGTGGCTGATCGGCTGGCTGCACTTCCGTGACGGGAACCTGGGCGTGGCGATGGCGACGCTCTACATCCTGCTGCCGGCGACGTCGTACCACGTCATCCAGCTGAACCACGTGCTGCCGGCGGCCCTCGTCGTCTGGGCGTTCGTCGCCGTCAAACGGCCGACGTGGGCCGGCGTCTCGCTGGGGCTCGCGTGCGGCATGCAGGTGTTCGCGCTCTTCCTGCTGCCGCTGTGGTTCACGTGGTTCGGGCGACGCGGGGCGTTGCGGTTCGGGTTGGCGTGGGCCGGGACGGTCGCCGTCGTGGTGACGACGGTCGTCGTCACGCGGAAGACCGAGGCGATGGGCGAGGTACTCGCCCACCTGATCGACTGGTCGTACCTCCTGGGCGACCCGGGCAACGCGGGCTTCTGGCGGCTGCAGCACGCGGCCTACCGGGTGCCGGCCTTCGTCGGGTTCCTCGTCATGCTCTGCCTGCTGACGTTCTGGCCGCTGCGGAAGAACCTCGAACGGCTGATCGCCTGCAGCGGGGCGGTCGTCGTCGGCACGCAGTTCTGGTACCCGGAAGGGGGCGGGCTGTGCGTGCTGTGGTACCTGCCGCTGCTGCTGCTGCTCGCCTTCCGGCCGAACCTCGACAAGGTGACGTACGGCCAGATCGAGGAGTCGACCGGCGAGGACGAGGAACTCGACGACCGCCCCCCCGTCGTCCCCGCCCCCGTCGACGTCGGCAACCGGTACGTCTTCCACTGAGGACGCACTCCTGTCGGGAAGCGACGGCGGGTTTCTCGAAGCGATCCGCGCTTCGCCCGACGACGAGTGGCAAGTAGTGGTGCGACTACTGAAGAGTGACAGGCATTGGGATGTAGCCCGGAGCGCGAGCGATGGGACTTCGCGCTGATGGGAACGAAGTCCCATCGCTTGCGCTCAGGGCTACTTGCCTGACATTCGTCGATAGTCGGCCCCCTACTGGTGCCGACCTCGTCACCCGGTCGACTGAATCGACTTCGTGTAGCTCGTGCCGCGCCAGGTCACCTCGTGGGTGTGGCACGTGCGGATGGCGGTGAGGAGGGTGTAGACCATCACGCCGGCACCGAGGGCGCGGGCCGGGAGGTAGCGGAGTGGTGTGCGGCTGCTGTTGTAGATTCGCCAGTAGAGCGTGACCTGCAGGAACTCGTGCAGCAGGGCCAGCAGCACCATCGACCGGGCGAACGGACAGAAGTCGCCGGCCAGCCACGCGACGCCGCCGGCGAGCAGGATGCCGTAGTTCAGCAGGCTGAAGACGAGCGTCGCGAGGATCAGCAACCACAGCGGCCGCGTGCGGAAGTCGACGGCCGAGTAGAAGATACGGGCCCAGCCGCGGACGATCTGCGACAGCGACGAGTACATGCGGACGCTGGCGACGGGGGCCGCCATGGCGACCCGCAGGTTGCGGCCGTGCTTGCGGACCTGCCGGGCGAGGTGGATGTCCTCGACGAACTTGTCCCGGACCGACTCGTGCCGGTCGATGGCGTCGTAGGTCTCGCGGTTGACGAGGATGAACTGCCCGTTGCCCCAGCCGGGGTGCTTCGGGTCGTTCAGCCGGCTGGGCGGGTACAGCATCATCAGCAGGGTGCCGGCGAACGGCTGGACGGCCCCCTCCCAGAAGCTGTGGGCGTCCATGCCGAGCACGAGCGTCTCCATGTCGGCCCCGTTCGCGATCGCGTCCTGCAGGACGACGCCGAGGCAGTTGGGGTGGAGTTGCGTGTCGGCGTCGACGAACAGCAGCCACTCCCCCTTTGCCTCCTTCTGCCCGAACTGCAAGGCGTGCGTCTTGCCGGTCCACCCCTCGGGAAGCTCCTTCACCTGCACGAGCCGCACGCGGTCGTCCTCCTCGGCGACGCCCCGCACGATCTCGGCCGTCCGGTCCTCGCTGCGGTCGTCGACGACGAGAATCTCGTAGTTCGCGTACTCGAGCTTGCGAAGCGACTCGAGACACCGGGCGATGTGCTGCTCCTCGTCCTTCGCCGGCACGAGGACGGAGACGAACGGGGCGTCCTCGGGCGGGACGACGGGATCGGTCGGCTGGAGGCGGACGGACCGACGGATCTGGACCTCGTAGACGACGTGCCGCGCCGCGACGACGGCCAAGATCACGCCGTAGATCCAGAGAACGGTTTCCTGCCATGGGGCCATGGGAGCGCTCGACCGCGGAGGGTGGGGTGGGGCCGCGGGGGAGGCGGCGTTTCGAGGATGAGGGGACGGCGGGGGGAGAATCAAGCTGCGTTCACAAGTCGGAGACGCGGAGCCTCCGCAGCAAGGCCGACTTCTTCGCCTGGTGTTCGTGCATCCGCTGCAGGACGTTGTCGAGGAAGCGGACGGTTTCGACGATGTGGTCCCCCTTGTTGAGCATCACGCACTCGGCGCGGCTGCTCATGGCGGCGTCGGTCACCTCGGCCCGCGACGGGAGGCCTGTCTTGGCGAGCGACTCGAGGACCTGGGTCGCCCAGATCGAGGGGACGTGGGCCGCCTCGCAGAGCCAGAGAATCTCCTCCTGCACCTCGGCCATGCGGGCGAAGCCGAGTTCGACGCCCATGTCGCCGCGGGCGACCATGATGCCGACCGCCGGCCTCCGCAGCGCCGTCAGCAGGAGACGCGGGAGGTGCTCGAAGGCGGACCGGGTCTCGATCTTGAGGACGACGCCGATCTCCGCGGCGCCGCGGGCGTCGAGTTCCTCGTGGAGCCGTTCGACGTTGCCGGCCGAGCGGACGAACGAGAGGCCGACGACGTCGACGTGCTCGGCGACGAAGTCGAGGTCGGCGACGTCCTTGTCCGTGAGTGCGGAAAGGCCGAGCTCCGTGTCCGGCAGGTTGACCCCCTTGTCCGACTTCATCTTCACCGCTCCGCCGTGGGCGTGGGTCACCTCGGCGAGCAGTCGGTTCTCGTCGACCTCCCGCACGACGGCGGCGAGGGCCCCGTCGTCGTAGAACAGGCGGTCGCCGACGGAGACGTCGCGGAACACCTCGGGCAGCGAACAGCCCACGCGGGCCGGCTTCCCCTTCTTCACGGGCCGCGACTCGAGGTCGGGCCCCCCCAGTTCGAGCCGGTCGCCGACGACGAGGGGGAACTTCTTCTCGACCCGCGACGTTCGCAGGTTCGGCCCGGCGAGGTCCGCGTGCACACGGCAGGAGCGGCCGACCTCCCGCTCGGCCCGCCGGACGTGCTCGACGATCCGCGCCCAGCGACCGGCGTCGTCCTTCGCGCAGTTGACGCGGGCGAGGTCCATGCCGGCCGCGACGAGATCCCGCACGACGTGGTAGTCGTCCGCCGCCTCGCTCGGCATGGTGACCATGATCCGCACCGACCGCTCCGGCGGCGGTGGCCCCAGCAGAGACCGGGCGTGGTCCTGCAGCAGCCGGCGACCCGTGGCGAAGTCGACGGCGGGCGGTGCGGCCGACTCGGCCTCGACGTCGCGACCGGCCAGGCGACGGAGTGCGACCAGCACGGCGTCCAGCGAGGCGAGCGTGTAGGCCTCCATCCGCCCCAGCGAACTGAGCCCGAGTTCGTGCAGCTCGAGCTGCAGGTCACGAATGTCGTGCCGACGAACGGCCAGGTAGTGCAGCAGGTTCCCCGCGCTGCTGCGGTGAGCGTCGTTCGTCCGCTCGACGTCGGCGGCGAACCGACGTTCGAGCGAGACGGCGTCGTTGCGAAGACGTTCGATCCTGTCGATCAGGTCCGCGAGACGCTCGGGTGCGTAGCGATCCGACATCGGCCAAGTCCGTTGGTCTGTCGAGCGCGATCGGGAACCGGCTGCTGGAGTCCGCCCCGACGATCAGGCGAGGAGCTTCTCGACGACGTTGCCGGCGACGTCGGTGAGGCGGAACGGACGGCCTTGGTACTTGAACGTCAGCCGTTCGTGGTCGATGCCCAGCAGGTGCAGGATCGTCGCGTGCCAGTCGTGCATGGTGACGGGGTCGTTGGCGGGGAAGTAGCCGAGTTCGTCGGTCTCGCCGACGACCGTGCCCCCCTTGGTCCCGCCACCCGCCATCCAGACGGTGTAGGCGTCCTTGTGGTGGTCGCGACCCGCCTTCGAGCGGTCGGACTGCAGCAGCGGCGTGCGGCCGAACTCGGCCCCCCACACGACCAGCGTCTCGTCCAGCAGCCCGCGTTGCCGGAGGTCGGTCAGCAGCGCGCCGATCGGCTTGTCGACCTGCTTGGTCTTGCGGGGCAGGTTCTGGAAGACGCCGTTGTGGTGGTCCCAGCCCTGGTCCATCAGCTGGACGAAACGGACGCCTCGCTCGACGAGTCGGCGGGCAAGTAGGCAGTTGTTGGCGAAGCTCGCCTTGCCCGGCTGGGTGCCGTACATGTCGTGCACGTGTTGCGGCTCGCCGCGGGTGTCCATCAGCTCCGGCACGCTGGCCTGCATGCGGTAGGCCATCTCGTACTGGCTGATGCGGGTGGCGATCTCGGGGTCGCCGACGTCGGCGAGCTGGAGACGGTTGAGGTCGTTGACGGCGTCGACGACGGTGCGTCGGTCGTCGCGGGTGACGCCCTTCGGGTTCGATAGGAACAGGACGGGGTCGCCCGAACTCCGGAACTCGACACCCTGGTGAACGGTGGGGAGGAAGCCGCTGCCCCACATGGCGTTGCCGGCCCCGCCCACGCTGCCCGTGATGAGGGCGACGAAGCCGGGCAGGTTCTCGTTCTCGCTGCCGAGCCCGTAGCTGGTCCACGAGCCGAGGACCGGCCGGCCGAAGCGGGGGAAGCCGGTGTGGAAGAAGAGCTGGGCCGGGCCGTGGTTGAACTGCTCCGTGTGGAGCGTCTTCACCATGGCGATGCTGTCGGCGTGCTTGGCGATGTGGGGGACGAGCTCGGAGAACTCGAGGCCGGACTCGCCGTGCTTCTGGAACTCGAACTCGCTGCCGAGGAGCTTCGGTGTGCCGCGGATGAAGGCGAAGCGGGCCCCTTCGAGGTACTCCGGCGGGCACTCCTTGCCGTCGAACTTCCGGAGGGCCGGCTTGTGCTCGTACAGGTCGAGGTGCGACGGAGCACCGACCATGTGAATGAAGATGACGCTCTTCGCCTTGGCCGGAAAGTGGCCGTTCCCGACCTCTCCACCGGACGGCGCGGCCGGAGCGTCCTTCGCGAGCAACGAGACGAGCGCCGCCCCACCCATCCCGGCCCCCACGCGACCAAGGAGCGCGCGGCGGGTGAGGTCGTGCAGCGGGTCGAGCATTGTCATGGCGGGCACCGTTCTTGCGTTGTCTACTCCGAGAATACCCGTGGCGGACGTCGGTCGCGAGGGGAATGGGCAGGCGAGATCGGGGCGAGCCGCGTCCGTTCGTCGGTATCGGGGCAAACGCGAAAGGGCGAACGATGAGCGAGCTGTCGGGACACGCGGAACGGATGGAGCGGGTGCGGTTGTCGCTGGAGGGGTTGTCCGTCGGCGATGCCTTGGGGCAGCAGTTCTTCTACTTCCCGGAGTACATCGGCCCGCGGACGATGCCGGTCGGGCCGTGGGACTACACGGACGACACCGTGATGGCGCTCGGCATCGCCGAGGTGCTCTCGCGAAACGGCGAGATCGAGCAGGACGACCTCGCAGCGATCTTCGCCCGTAACTACGAGCTCGATCCGGCTCGCGGCTACGGAGCCGGCGCGCACGACCTGTTGACTCGCGTGGCGCGCGGGACGCCTTGGAACATGGCGTCGCGGGAGTTGTTCGCCGGGTCGGGTTCGTTCGGCAACGGCTCGGGCATGCGGGTGCCGCCCGTGGGGGCCTACTTCGCGGACGACCTCGACCGGGTCGTCCACGAAGCCCGTCTCTCGGCCAAGGTGACGCACGCGCATCCGGAGGGGATTGCGGGAGGAATTGCCGTCGCCGTGGCGGCTGCCCTCGCCGTCGATGCTTCGATCACGGGCGACGCGATGGTGCCCGAGGTGCTCGAATGGACGCCCGAAGGCGAGACGCGTGATGGCCTCGCCCGTGCGATCGACCTCGGCCTGGACGCCGAACCGATCCGCGCAGCGAACGTCCTGGGGAGCGGCAGCGAGATCACGGCGATGGACACGGTGCCGTTCGTCGTGTGGAGTGCCGCGTCATCGCTGGACGACTACGCCGAGGCGTTCTGGCGAACCGTGACGGCGCTCGGCGATCGCGACACGACCTGTGCGATGGTTGGCGGCATCGTCGCGTTGCGGACCGGTGTCGCGGGCATCCCCGCCGAGTGGCGTACGACCCGCGAGTCCCTGCCCACCGGTTTCCGCTACGGGGACTGAGTCCGTTTTGACCGCGACCCCGGCGCGTTAGGCTGACGGCCTTTCGTCGTGCACTTGGGGAAGTCATGAAACTCGGACTCATCAACTCCGCGTGGGCGCAGGCTGGGCGGGAGACGGCTTGGGGGATTCAGAAGACGAAGGAGCTCGGGTTCGACTCGATCGACGTCTTCACGGATCCGCTCGACATTGACATCCAGGAGCGGCGGTTGATCAAGGACGAGTGCGACCGGGTCGGGCTGCCGATCGTCTCGGTCTGCTGCGTGGCGACCGGGCTGATCGACTTCAACCCGGCCGTGCAGCGGTTCCATCTGGAGCGGTGCCGCGAGTTCCTCGACCTCTGCTACGAGTACGAGGCGGACAACCTGCTGCTCGTCATCGGCGAGTACATTTGGAACCGCGAGGTGATCCCGCCGGAGGAGCAGTGGCGGACCGGGGTGGAGA
This sequence comes from Planctomycetaceae bacterium, assembly GCA_028284885.1. Taxonomy (GTDB): domain Bacteria; phylum Planctomycetota; class Planctomycetia; order Planctomycetales; family Planctomycetaceae; genus JANQQW01. Next base: position 2,618 of record JANQQW010000090.1, on the reverse strand, counting down.
ACTGCCGGGTGCTGGCCGAGTACGGGGGCGAGTTGGGCGTCGACGTCGCGTTGGAGTTGGAACCGTTCCCGCTGTCGCTGGTGAACGACGTCGACAGCATGGTCCGCTTCGTGGACGAGGTGGACTGCGAGTCGTTGAAGGCGAACATCGACGTCTCGCACCTGCTGCTGGCAGGGGTCGAGCCGGCCGAGGTCTCGAAGCTGGCGGGGAAGGCGATCCACGTGCACATCTCCGACTGTGACGGCAAGGTGCACGGCGACCTGCCGCCCGGTCGTGGGGTCGTCGAGTTCGGGCCGTACCTGGACGAGATCAAGAAGCTGGAGATCGACGGGGCGATCTCGATCGAGCTGGAGTACTCGCCCGAGCCGGACAAGATCGAGGAGTGGGTGGCCGAGGCGTACCGCGAGACGGACAAGCTGCTGCAGGCGGCCGGGCTCCGAGGTTGAGTCGGCGACTCACCCCTGTCGGTCCGCGACGACGTCGCTACCATTTCGTGGTGCCCGAATTCGACTGGAGTCCCGATGGCCGTTCTGGAGAGCGAAGTCGAGATCGCCTGCGAGCCGCCGCGGTTGTTCGGCTTCGTCAACGACCCGGCCAACCGGCCGCGGGTCAGCCCGCCGAACGTGAACGTGGAACTCGTGGAGGCGCCGGACGCCTTCTCCGAGGGGGCCCGGCTGACGTTCGTCGTGCAGGCCTACGGCCAGAAGCAGCGGTTCCTGCACGAGATCGTGGAGTGGGAGGAGCACGTCGGCTTCACCGAACGGCAGGTGCAGGGGCCGTTCGCGAAGATGGTGCACCGCCGCGACGTCGTCGAGTCGCCTCGGGGGACGAAGCTCGTCGAGCAGGTGGCGTTCGAACCGCCGGGCGGGCTGCTGGGGTTCCTGCTGACGGAGGCCCGCATCCGGGAGATGCTGGGCGACGGGTTCCGCCACCAGCACCGGGAACTGAGACGACTGCTGGAGCCCTCGACGTGAACGACCGCAAGGACGACCTGCGAAACGTCGGGACGTTCGTCGCGCTGTTCGGCGTGGTGGTGCTCGCGCTCGGCCTGCTGCTGCTGATCGGGACCGTGTTCCCGGCGGCGCTCTTCATCGTGATCGTGCTGGTCTTCGCCCCGATGCTGTTCGCGTTCCACTACCTGTTGTGGGGCTGGTGGATGAGCGCCCTGCCGCCGCTGGACGAAGAGGACGAGAGCTGAACGGGCGGAAGGATCACGAACCGGGACCGACTTGCCCTCTGGCGGCAGCCTGCCGGACCGGTACAATCGGAAGGGTCGGCGGCAGGGACGTCCTCGACCCCCACACTCTCCCTGTCGCGACGCCCGTGGACGGTCGTCCGGCAGAGTTCGTCGAGGACGACGCGATGACTCGCACCTGCACGACGTTCGCCTTCGCCGCCCTGCTGCTGACGGCGATGGCCGTCCACGAGGCCCGGGCGGGCGGCTTCTCCTTCTACTACGGCCCCGCCTTCTACCCGGCCCCGGTCGTCCGCACCGTGAACGTGTACCGGCCCGTCGTGTACGCCCCCCCGCCGGTCTACTACTACACCCCGCCCCTCTTCCAGCCGGTCGTGCACCCAGTCACGCCGGTCGTCTACTCGGCCCCGGCGTACCCCGGCTACCCGGTCCGCGTGCGGTACAAGCGACGCGAGATCGAGACGAAGTACTACACGCCCTACGGCACCCACGAGTACGAGGTGAAGTTCGACCGCTACGGGCGGGTCCGCGACGTCGACTACGACTTCGACGACTGACCGGTTGGGCCCAATCCGCCAACGGCTTCGTTGACGGGTGCGACCGTTCGCCTAGACTGGCGTTTCGCCGTCCGTGAACCCCGTAGCCGTCGATCCGCTGATGAGCAGCGACGAGTCCGCGCCGAAACGCGTCCAGTTCTCGCCGCAGTTGCAGAGTCTCATCAAGGCGACGCGACGGCTGGCGGAGGAGAACGACGTCGACACGGTGCTCGTCCTCGCCGAGCAGCCATACGACTTCGCCGAGATCGCCAAGCACCTCGGCAAGCGGAGCGTGAAGCTCGTCGTCGCGACCGAGCAGCCGGACGTCCAACGGGCGGCCAGCGAGGACGAGGTCGAGTTGATCCCGCTGCTGCACGAACCGCAGACGCGGCAGGTGCAGATCCAGCTCGCCATCATCGAGGGCATCAGCGACGGTCTGCTGACCAGCGGGGCGACCATCGTCGTCCTGTACGCCGGCTTCGAACGCGACCGGCTGGACAGCCTCAGCCTCGTCAGCCTGAAGGAACAGCTCGCCGGGCTGACGCAGCTGGACCTCAGGCGGCTGGAGACCGACGTCCCGCTGGCGACGCTGCAGTCGGTCGTCGACCTCGCCCTCGAGATCGGCCGCGAGGGACGCGAGGGTCGGCCGGTCGGGGCCCTGTTCGTCGTCGGCAGCCACCGCAAGGTGATGCAGATGTCCGAGGAGCAGGTGCACGACCCGTTCAAGGGGTACACGCAGAAGGAGTGCCTCGTCCGCGACCCGCGGGTCCGCGAGAGCATCAAGGAACTCGCCTGCATCGACGGGGCGTTCGTGATCTCGCTGGCCGCGGCGTGATGCCGGGCACCGAGGCCGGCCGAGACGCTGACGCCGACCTTCGGCGGCTTGA
>JANQQW010000067.1 GCA_028284885.1 Planctomycetaceae bacterium | reverse complement strand
AGGGCGTGAAGCTGCAGAGTGCACAGAGCAGCTTCATCTCGGCAGGTCGGGCCCGAGCGAGGCCGTCGAGCGCGAGTGCGACGGCCCGTTCGGCGCCGGTCGCGTCCGGGTGGCTCTCCAGCCGAACGGCCTCGAGCGAGGCCAGCATCGCACGCCAGTCGCAACCGCTGTGTCGTCTCAAGGCGTGGGTCGTCGCCATCCCGACGGGCGAGCGGCCGACGAGGTCGAACACTGACCGGGCGGCCTCGATCCCCGCTTCCTCGGCATCGGCGAACGCCGCGGCGAGATCGTCGAATTCGAGCGGTCGCAGGCGCACGACGGACACGTCGCTCCGCAGCGAGACCGAGTCGGGACTGCAGGCCAAGAGGACCGTGCCGCCGCGGAGGTCGAGCAGCGAGCCGAGGACGTGTTCGTGTTGCACTCCGTAGACGACGAGCAGCCAGTCGTTGCGTTCCCCCAGCCACGCCCGCAGACTGCGGACCGCCTGCGACGGTCGGAGGGGAGTGGCGTGCTCGTCCAGTTCGTAGGCGAGTTGCGCCATCTGCGTGGTCATCTGGACGGCCGTGTCGGCGTGCAGATGCAGGACGCAGGCGAATTCCTCGCCTCGCCGTTCGGCGAAATCCGCGACGAGGGACGCGGTGCCCGCACCGGCGAACTCCGACCGGTCGGACGTGACGATCACGCGGCGGGCGGTCTTCGAGGCCTGTTCGACGGCGTCGAGGTCGGGCCAGCGGTCGAACCAGGGCGTGGGCCGGACAGGCTTCCAGCCGACGTGTCTGGTTCCTTCGTTCTGCGACCGCATCTCGCCCTCGTGTCCTACCAGCCGCCCCCACGAGGGCCGTTGCCCGTTCTGTCGGCATTCCGCCAATCGTATCACGAGCTCCCGGCCGAACTCGATGCCGGAGCCCGAGATCCGCGGAGGTCTGCTCGCTCGTCGAGGAGCCGATTCGGCTTGCCGCGTTGACATGTCGGGACATCGCGACATAATGGCGACATGTCAGACGAGAAGAACGTTCAACTGACCGATCTCGACGCGCTCAACATGGCGGCGGAGTGCCTGAAAGTGCTGGCCCATCCGCACCGCCTGCGGATCGTGCAGATCCTGCTGCAGGCGGAGTACACCGTCGGCGAGCTGGCGGAGGCGTGCGGCATCGCCAGCCAGGTGGCGTCGGAGCATCTCCGACTCTTGCAGCGGTGCGGGTTCCTCGACGCGCAGCGGGTGGGCCGCTGCAACTACTACCGCGTGGTGGAGCCGCACCTCGAACGGATCATGGCTTGCATCGAAGACCGGTTCGGCGTGGCCTCGTGACGGGCGACTCCGATCCCCACATCACTCTGAGGACTGCGACATGACGAGCCCCAGCACGCCGGCGACGTTGCCGGCCCCGGAACTCGCCGAACGGCTGCAACGCGGCGAGAGCGTCCGGTTGATCGACGTCCGAACGCCGGTGGAGTTCGCGGAGGTCCACGTCCGCGGTGCGGAGAACGTCCCACTGGACCAGCTCGACGAGGCAGCCGTCGATCGGCTCCGCGG
>JANQQW010000050.1 GCA_028284885.1 Planctomycetaceae bacterium | reverse complement strand
GGGGCGTGTTGCTGTGGAACGTCTTCTCGATCGGCCAAGCCCTGCTGCTGTTCACTCCGTGGAAGCCGGCGGTCCCGTCGGGCGACGAGAACTCCGAGTCGCGGTCGCCGTTCGCACTCGCCGAAGTGGCGGTCGGCGTGGCCGTGCTCGCTCCGTTCCTCGAACCGTTCGGACTACTCGACCACTGGCCCGCGTGGTCGGTCTACTCGGCCCGGACGGAGCGCGTGACGGTCGTCGTGCCGGTCGAGGTGGTCGACGAACTGCCCGAGTCGGCAAGGAGCCACGTCGTGCCGGTCCTGTTGGGCGACCGCGTCCGCGTGCGGCTCGACGCGTGGTCGCTCACCTCGCTCGGCGTGCCGCTGTACCCGCAGGAGCGGTTCCGCGTGGGCGTTGCGCTCGCACTGGTTCGCACGCTCCCGCCGGACGTCCCGGTCCGCATCGTCGTCGACGGACTCCCGGGCCGGTTCGACGGCCGACGCGTCCGAGAGGTCGTCGAGGGACGTGACGCGATCGCCGAGCGGATCCGACGGTTTCGACTCAACGCAGAGCCGAAGCCGTTCGGCCGCCGCGAGTGAAGGGCGAATCCCTGGCCGGCCGTTACAATCGGCCGGCGGACTTCAGGCGAACCAGGAGCGACAACTTGGACGGGATCGGGAGTCTCGAGGACGTGCGGCTGGCGTTCTGGCAGAAACTGGAGCGGGCCGCCGCCGTGGCGTCTGATCCGTGGCACCTGCCGGTCCTGGGCACCGTCGACGACGGCGCGCCCAGGCTGCGGACGGTCGTCCTGCGGGGGTTCGACCCGACGACCGGACGGCTGTGGTGCCACACCGACACCCGCTCCCCGAAGGTCGAACAGCTGGGTCGAAGCTCTCAGGTCTCCTGGTTGTTCTACGACCGGGAGGAGAAGCTCCAGCTTCGTGTCCGCGGGACCGCCCGTGTCGTGACCGAAGGGGACCTGTTCGAGAAGGCGTGGGCGGCTTCGGAGCCCCGTAGCCGGAAGTGCTACCTCGGCCCGCACGCCCCGAGTTCTCTCGTCGCCGAGCCGGACCCGAACCTGCCCGAGGAGTTCCTCGGCCGCGACCCGACGGTCGAGCAGACGGAGCCGGGACGGGATCGGTTCGCCGTGATCGACTGCACGCCGGACGCGTTCGACTGGCTGCGGCTCCGTCACGACGGCCACACCCGCGCCGCCTTCGAGCGGGACGGCGACGACTGGACCGGGAACTGGGTCGCTCCCTGAGTCGCGTCAGGCCTTCTCGGGGTCGAAGCCCTCGAGTAACTCCCCTTCCCACTCCTTCAACAGCGGCCAGTCGACGGCGCAGGTGCCGAAGTCGGCCATGTGCAGGTAGCCGCTCAGTCGGTCGACCACCTTCTGCAGCATGGCCCGGTCGTGGCGGAACACGGGGCCGTGGCTGGGGAGCAGCCACTTCACGTCGCAGTCGCGGATTCGTTCGAGCGACGCAATGAAGTCCTCGAGATCCGACCCGTGGTGCGGGTCGATGTTGCCGACGCAGCCGTCCCGGTAGACGTTGTCGCCGGAGAACAAGAGATCGCCCATGCGGAAGGCGAGCTGCCCGAGGGCGTGCCCCGGTGTGTACCACGTCTCCAGTTCGAGCCCGCCGAGCTTCAACGTGTCGCCGTCCTCGATCGTCCGGTCGATCGGCACGGCCGGGAAGTCGATCGAGATCCCCTGCGCCTCGATCTCGGCGAAACTGACGATCCGGTCGCCCGACTCGATGGCCGGCTGAGCGTGCGGATGGGCGACGATCTCGGCGTTCGGCAGCAACGCCTTCGCCGCCTTCAGTCCCTGCACGTGATCGACGTCGGCGTGCGTCGCGACGAGGTACCGGCAGTTCGCCAGCGGGAAGTCCATCTGGCGGATGAGCTCCACGATCTCGGCGACCGTGTCCTCGTAGCCGATGTCGATGAGCAGCCAGTCGTTGCCGTCGAACACGAGATAGACGCTACAGCCCATGCGGCGACGGGCCTGGTAGTTCATCTCGATGACGTGCGGAAAGAGCTCGTTCCGCGCGAGCATGCCAAGGCTCCCGTGCCTGAAGTCCGCGTTGGGTGGGGGAGTGAGACGCGCCGGGCCGGCGTCGCCACAGGCGATTCTAGGACCGCCCTGCCCGACCCGGCAACAGACGGCCGAGCCTCCCGTTCCCGATTCCCGCTGCGGACGCCGAGGTTACATCGGCGCCTGGAAGCCCATCACCTGGAAGCGGCTGAGTTCGAGCACGGACGTGAACTTCACGGCGGCGATGGCGTTGTAGGCGACCATCACCTTGCGAGCCCCCTGCGTATCCGGCTTCTCGCGGTCGAGCAGGACGATGCCGCCGGAGACGAGAAACCCGTTGAACGGCACCTGCTCGCCGAACGAGGTCACCAGCAGCCCGGCACGCGGGATCGCCTCGGGCCAACTCTCGAACAACATCCGCCAGGTGTCTGTCGCGTCCACGGTCGTACTCCCATGCGAGCCACACGGTCTGGTAGTGTCATCGACCGCCGGACGGGGCGGACGTGAACGACCGAAGACGTTGCCGGTTGCCGCAATCGTGCGGGTCCTCGTCACGGCATGCCACGACGGATCCACTCGTCGTACGGCAGCAGTGTGTTGCTCCGGTCCAACCAGACGAGCAGGATGGTCCCGGCCACGCCGACCAACGTAGCGACAAACCCCAATGCCCGCCGACGACCGGCGCAGTACGACGTCGCTGAGAAGCCAAGGGCCGCGACCGGCAGGAAGACGGCGAGGCCCACGTAGGGGTTCCCACCGGTGTGTCCCGAGCCGTTCGAGGCGACGTACGCAACGAGCGTCGCAATCGCGAGGACGCCGACTCCAATCGCTACGACGAGTACTCTGGCCATGGCGCGAGGAGGCTAGCAGGGATCCCGGGGGGTGAGAACGTCAGACTCACTCCGGCCTCGGGAGATCCACGGGGGGGCGGGCGACGGCGGTCGTCGAGCCCCCCTCCCCTTCGGCGGCCGCGACGAGATCCAGTCGCGTGCCGTCGACGACGATCGCGACCGGGATGAAGGCGTCGCTACGCGACGGCAGCTCGTCGGCGTCCTTCGACTTCGCGGACGAGGCGAACGTGGCGACGATGCCGCCGCTCGACTTCTTGGGGGCGGGCCGCTTGGCGAGCACGACGTGGGCCTCGCTGCCGTCCGGGTACCGCACGTCGACGATGCACTGCCCGTCGTAGTCGACGCCGCCGAGCGGGCTGCCGAAGTCGCCCACCCCTTCGAAGCGGGCCTCGTGAACGGTCTCCACGTTGTGTCGCTCCGCCTTCGCGTAGGCCGCGTTCCCTACGCGAATCCCCATGCCGGCGTAGGGTAGCCACCAGTTGGACGCCCCCTTCACCACGAGGTCGTCCGGGCCGAATCGGGTGTCCGCCACCGCGTACAGCGACCGCTCCAGCTTCGCGACGGCGACCGGCGGCACGGGGCCGGACTTGCCGAGTTGTGCGCACGCGCGGGCCAGCAGCGGGGCCGGCACCAAGGCGACGTCCGTCGGATCGGCGAGCCGTTCCCGCAGCTTGGCGACGTTCTCCGTCCGGTGGTACAGGCCGACCAGCTGCGTCGTGCTGTGGGTCCGCTCCAGGTCCACGTCGAGGTTCCGCAGGATCGCGTCCTCGGCGTCCGGCTCGTCGCCGTACTGTTCCAGCACGGCCGCACAGGCGAGGTTCGCCTGCCAGACGTCGTCCGCGTGCCGGAGCGCGACGAGAGCCGTTTTCGGAGCCTCGGGCTGCCGCAGATACGCCTGGATGACGGCCCGGTTGGCGAGCCCGGTGGCGAGCAGTTCGTCCTTGCGGAAGAAGCCCGTGCCGACCGACGCCATCCGCCCGTAGCTCTCCGAGGCGGCGAACAGCTGCCCTAGTTCCTGCTGGGCCCGCCCGCGGTAGTACCAGTAGGGCGGGTAGCACTCCATGAACCGCTCCATGCGGCCGAGCACCCGCAGTCGCACCTCGGCGTCCTTCTCGCCGAGCGCCATCTCCAGCCGTTCGAGATCGACGTCGCGGACGAGCCAGCGGTCCTCGATCTCCTGCTCGCGGGCCAGCCGCCAGAAGGTGTCGAGGAACTTGCCGGACTTCACGACGAGGGCCGTGCGGCGTTCCTTCTCGATCTGCCAGTCGTCGGACTCTCTCCGCCGGCCGTGCGAGCGGACGTCCCACCAGCCGGACGCCCCGGTCCGCATGGCGCCCACCCACTCCCCACCCACGATCTGCATGCCCATGCCGAAGAACGTGGAGGCGAGCGTGCCCCGCAGCTGCCGGCGGTAGTTCTCCTTCAGGAACACCCGCTCCCGCTCGGCGATCTCCACCCGCCCGATCTCCTCGAGCACGTCGGTGTAGAGGGAGATCACCTCTTCGTCGGCGATGCCGTTGAGGTTGAGGTTGTCGAGAATCCGCTCGCGCTCCTCCAGCAGCACCTGCTTCGTTGGGTCGCGGCGGATGCGGTGGAACGACGAACGGCAGTAGTTGAGCGCAACCGCCGTGGCGCGTGCACGCGACTCGTCACGCGACCCCCCCGGCGGCTCGGCACCCAAGAGAGGCGGAGTGAGCAACAGGAAGAGGATGGCGTACCGGACGATCGAACCGGCGGGGCGAGGTGCAGGCATGCGAAGACGGGGGTGGCGAGGCAGGGCCCTCGGTGAAGGCCCTCAACTCTACATCCCGCGGCGAGACGCGGCGGCCCGGCTGCAATCGAATCGGACGAAACCGCACATCCCCGTTCGCGTCCGGCAATCCGGCGAAGCTGTGCGGGTCCCGCGAGATTCTCTCAAGAGGACGATCGTGCCCAACCGGACCGAGAACGGAAAACCGTCGATCGCCTCGAAGGTCGCGCCCACCCGTGGCTCGCGGAGCGCGTAGGATGCAGTGAGACCGCACGAATCGACGAACCCCACCGAGTGTCCGATGTCGCAGACGACGCAACCGCAGTCCACGGACCGCCCGGAGAACCCGGCCAAGACCAGCCCCGGCGAGTTCGGAGTGATTCTCGCCGTCGCCGCCGTGCTCGTCCTGGGAGTCGTCCTGTGGATGCGATACTCCGCCGATCCCGAGGGGGACCGGGGCGGCCTGTCGGCCGGTGTCGTCGCTCCCCCGCTGGAAGCCGTCCTGTGGGTCAACGGCGAGCCGTCGGACAGTCCCAGCGGCGTCCGCGTGGTCCACGCGTGGTCCTACAGCTGCCCGTACTGCTGGAAGGAGGCACCGGAACTCGTCCGGCTGCACGAGGAGTTCGGCGACCGCGTCGAGTTCGTCGGCCTCGCGGGGGAGGAGGTCGCCAACCGCCGGCTAGTGGAGGACTTCGTCGAGAAGAACAACTTCAGCTGGCCCAACGGGTTCGGCGAGCCCTTCACGACGCTGATCGCCTTCGACGTGCGTCTGTTCCCGGCCGTCTTCGTGCTCGACCGCGAAGGCCGCGTCGTCTGGAGTCGGGGCTCGAAGGGGTCCCTGGAGCAGGCGATTTCCTCGGCACTCGACGGCTGAGATCCAGAAGTCTGGAGTTGACTCTGGTCTTCCGCCGATTTAGCTTGACGATGTTGAGACTGAGTCTCGAACCCAGCTACCCCACCGCATCGACCTGCCTCGCGAGTACTTGAGACCCCGCCGATGTCGATCGCCGTACCCGAGACGCTGACGGACACCACCGGCTCCGCCGCCGTCGCCCCGCCCGTCCGCAAGCCGAACACCGGACGAAAGTTCGTCTGCCGTTGTCTCCGTGTGACGGAGCAGGACGTTCGAGAGGCGATGGAGGCTCACGTCGTCTGCGACCTCGTCGATCTGATGCAGCACACCGGTGCCGGCACCGGCTGCATGGCCTGCCGGGCGAACATCCGCAAGATCATCTCCGGCTGCGACTGCCCGGACAAACGCAGCTGCGAGTGCGGCTGCGACGGCTGACCGCCGTTCGCCGTCCGGAAACGAGAACGAGCCGCCCCGAAAGGGCGGCTCGCGTCGTTTCCCGTCGTCGCCGTGGCGAACGCTCACGCCGGGTGGTCGCCCACTTGGGTCGTCAGGTAGTTCTCGATCCCCATCATCTCGATGAGGCCCAGCTGCGACTCCAGCCAGTCGACGTGCTCCTCGCTCTCGGTGAGGATCGGCTCGATGACCTCACGGCTGGCGTGGTCGTGCTCGGCCGAGCAGATCTCGATCGCCGCGCGATAGGCCATCACGCCCTTCTTCTCCAGTTCGAGGTCGTTCTCGAACTGCAGCTTGACGTTGTCCCCCACCTTGATGACGTCGTACCGGCCGATCTCCGGAATCCCCTCGATCTGGATGATGCGGTCGATCAGCTTCTCCGCGTGCCGCATCTCGCCCATCGACTCCTCGTAGTGCTTCGCCGAGAGCTTCCGAAGCCCCCAGTTCTCCGTCATCTTCGCCTGCACGAAGTACTGGTTGATGGCGGTGAGTTCGATGGTGAGCCCGTCGTTCAGGGCGTCGATGACCTTCTGGCTGCCTTGCATTGGTGGGTCGATGGCTGAGAGTTGTGGGTTGAGAGTCCGGACGGTCGGGATTCTAGGCGAACGAGAGCGACGAACGACACGCTGCCGCTCTGCGATTCGCCGAATTCCCGGCAATGACATCACGTCTCGGACGACTCCGGAGACGAGGTCTCGGTCGCCGACTCCGTTCGGTTCCCGTCCGCGTCGAACAGATGGACGTCCGGCCGTCCGAACGAGACGAACGTCTCCGATCCGATCTCCGGCGTGGCGTGGCCCTCTTCGCGAACGAGCAGCCGCTCGCCCGCGACGTCGACCTCGACGAGCGTCTCGCTGCCGAGCGGCTGCACGTCGGTCACGCGCCCGGTGACCGCGTCGACTCCCGGTTCGAGGTTGAGGTGTTCGGGTCGAATGCCGATCCGGGCGGCTCCCGGCGTCGTCCACTCCAGCACGTCGGGCGGCACCAGGTTCATCGGCGGGCTGCCGAGGAAGCCGGCGACGAACGTGTTGGCCGGGCGGTCGTACACCTCCAGCGGCCGGCCGACCTGCTGCACGACCCCCTCCTTCATCACGACGATCCGGTCGCCGAGCGTCATCGCCTCGACCTGGTCGTGGGTGACGTAGACCATCGTCGCCCCCAGCCGCCGGTACAGGGCGGCCAGCTCGCGACGCATCTCGATGCGGAGCAGCGCGTCGAGGTTCGAGAGCGGCTCGTCGAACAGGAACACGGCCGGGTCCCGGACGATCGCCCGGCCGACCGCCACCCGCTGCCGCTGCCCGCCGGAGAGCGCCGCCGGCTTCCGCTCCAACAGTTCGGTCAGCCCCAGCATCTCGGCCGCCGACTGCACCCGCGACGCGATCTCCCCCTTCGGCACCCGCCGCAGCTGCAGCCCGAAGGCCATGTTCCGTCGCACCGTCATGTGCGGGTACAGGGCGTAGCTCTGGAACACCATCGCCACGTCGCGGTCCTTCGGCGGCAGCCGCGTCACGTCCCGGTCGCCGATCCGAATCGCCCCGCCCGTCGGCTCGTCGAGCCCGGCGATCATTCGCAGCAGCGTCGACTTCCCGCACCCCGAGGGCCCGACGAGCACGAGGAACTCGCCGTCCGCAACGTCGAGCGACACGTCGTCCACCGCCCGCACGTCGCCGGGGAAGATCTTCGACACGTTCCGCAGCTCGACGCTCGCCATCAGTCGCCGAGCCTCGTCCGGGACACGGCGGTCACGACACGCTCTCCTCGACCGCCGGGGTCACGACGGCCGATCGCAGCGACGTCACCTGCTCGGCGACCGCCTGGTACTCGGGGGAGTCGGTGATCGTCGCGGCCCGGTGGAGTTCCTCGGGGAGCGAGTCGAGCAGGTGCTCGTTGAGCATCGACTCCAGCCACTTCAGCCGCTCCAGCAGGAAGCGTTCGTTGACGACTCGCGGGAAACGGGCGAGGAACTCGCTCATGCGGCTGCCGCCCGTCATCACGGCTTCGCCGGCCGCCGTCGCCGCCGCTCCGCCCGCCACGTCGCCCAGCGGTGCGAGGGCCGGCATCAGCACCTCGCCCATCGGGCCGAAGCCGACGCCGAACAGGACCGCACTCGTCAGCGGCCGGGCGTACGTCCCGGCCGACTTCATCAGCTTGCGAAACCGGAACTCGCGAGGATGCTCCTCGACCATCCGGTTCAGCTCGCCGTCCACTACGTCCTGCAGCAACCGGTCGAGGTTCGCTGATTCGTGCTCGCTGCGGAGCCGGGCGATCAGCGACTCGCGGGTCTTGCCGCCGAGGATCGGCTCCAGCCGTTGGCGCAGCAGGTCGTTGCGGTCGCGGGCCGTGCGGTCGAGCACGTCGTACAGCTGCTCGACGGCGGCGACGATGGCCGACCACTCGTCGCGGTGGTAGGCCTGCATGGGGGTCGCGTCGTCGATCTCGCCGCCGGACATCTCCTTCACCTTGCGGACCATCCAGCCGGGCAGGGCGGAGAGGCCGGCGTAGACGTCGTGCACGAAGACCTCGACCCCCGACTGCCGTCGCCGCCACCACCGTTCGGCCGTGAGCGTGAGGGACGTCCGCGGCAGCGTCGGCCAGTCCCGGCGCTCGACCATCCCCTCGGTCCGCAGTCGTTCCGCCGCGGCGCCGAACTCTCCGCTCCGCTCGCGAATCTCGTCGAGGTAGCCCGGCAGCCCGGTCGCCTCGTCGAGCAGCCGGTCGAGCGACCCGCGGAGCGTGCGGAGCTTGATCTCCTCGAACCGCAGCCGCGACAAGTCCGCGACGATGTCCCGGCTGGCCGCCTCCAGCCGCGACTCGGTCGGCAGATCCTCCGGCGAAGTTCGGGCCTGCTCGAGCAGTTCGGCGAGCGTCTCCTGCGTCACCTCGCAGAACGGCAGCCGGAGTTCACCCGCCGCCTTCCGGTCCTGTGGGACGACGTACACGTACTCCGGCTTCACGCCGGTCTCGCGGCCGAAGGTGTCCAGCCAGAGGGCGACGAACGGCTCGTCCTCCGGCAGCTGGCACTGGTTGAAGACGACGACGACCGCCTTGTCCTCGCCGGCCGCCTCGCGAAAGAACTGCTTGACGGCCGCGTCGTTGTACTTCTGCTGCGTGAGCACGGCGAGCAGCAGGTCGGCCGACCGGCGGACGTGGTCGGCCCGCTCCCAGTTCACCGGGGCGTCGCTGTCGACGTCCGGCGTGTCCAGGACGAGCAGGTTCTCCGGCAGTCGGTCGCTGTGCCGCCAGAAGAGGAGGTGTTCGTCGGACGCCCCGAGCGCGTCCTCCTCGGCCCCCCACTCGACGAGCCGGAACCCGGCGAACGTCGCCTCCAGGTCGTGCTTCTCCTCGAAGCCGGGCGGGACGAGGCAGACCGGGTGTTTCGTCCCCGACGCGAGCGGGCTGCTGGCAGACGCCTTCGACCCGGCGAGGTGGTTGAAGACGACACTCTTGCCGATGTTCGTCCCGCCGACCACGGCGACCACGAGGAAGTCGGCGTCGTGCAGCTGCGGCAGCAGCTTGTGCTCCAGCAACTCGAACCACTCGCGGCCCTTCAGCGGCGGGAGTTCCAGCAGCCCCGTCGTGCTCTCCAGCACGGTCAGCGCACGCCGCAGCCGGCGGACAGCGTCGATGCAAGATGACAGGTCGGTGCTCACCGGCGGGGACCGCAACTCGAAGGTCGTTCGGTTCCCGCAGTATAGTGCAATCGCCCCGGCTGGTCGGTCCCGGGAGGTTCAGCGGGACGCGGTTGCCGCGCGGGCCTCGTCGGCGTCGACGAAGCCGTCCTCGTTCGTGTCGAGTGTCCCGAACTGCTCGGCCGTTCCGACGAACTCGCGGGGCGTCACGTCGCCGTCGCCGTTCACGTCCATCGCGACGAACCACTTCGGCCCACCCGTGCGGACGCCGCCGCCACGGAACGTGGAGGCGTTGGGGCCGTTCGGCGGGGTGAGTCGTTGGAAGTTGGCGAGGCTCGAGCGGCCGAACGACAGTGTCGTCTCGCCGGGGAGTTCGTCGGGGCCGATGCGGCCGTCGCCGTTCACGTCGAGTTCCGCGAAGCGGCTTGGCAGGTTGCGGAGCTCCCTCACCGACAGCCGGCGGTCTCCGTCGACGTCGAGTCCGTCGAACAACGTGGGCTGCAGCTCGGAGACGACGATCGTGACCTGCGTGTTCCGCGGGGCCTGCTGTCGCTCGTAGAAGGCTTCGATCTCCTCGGGGAAGATCTTGCTGTCCATGTCGGCGTCGAACTCGTCGAACCGCTGGACGAGGTACTGCTGCGAGCGGCTCTTCTCGAGCTCGTCGCTCTCGAGGTAGCCGTTCTTGTCCGTGTCGCCCAGTCGAAGGACGTTGGCCGCGGTCTGGGAGTAGTCGGGGCTCGCCCGGTCAGGGGCCGCCTGCAGGACGATCCCGGTTCTTGCCCGCTCCAGGCGGACCGACTGCGACCTATCTTCGAGCCTCACCCCGTCGCGCTCGACGGGATCCGACACGCCCGTGACCTGGACGCCGACGGGCCCCGCTTCGGTGTTGCCGATGGCGACAGAGACGGTGAGATGCGCATCGGCCGTTCGCAGCCCGGCGAACTCCTCGTTCTCCAGCACGGCGTTTCCGTCGGTGTCGAGTGCGTCGAAGAGGTCGGTGTGAGTCGGCCAAGCGGCCTTCGGGACGCGGTGGCCCGCACCGTACCGACGCGAGAGGATCTCGCGAGCGAGGTTCGTCCCGTTCTCCGCGTTCCAGACGAATGACGTGCCGGCCATCGTACTCTGGCCGTTCGGCCGTCGAAGGATCCGCTGGCCCGGCGTGTAGGTCTGCTGTCGTTGTCCGAGAACCTCGGTGGCGGCGAGCAGACCGTCGTCGTCCAAGTCGTGAACCCGGAGTCGTACGGCGGCGGTCGCCAGCTCTTCGGCCGAGAGGACCTCGTCGTCGTCGACGTCGAGCAGCGAGAGAATGCTGGCGTTGAACGCGGCCGGGCTCCGAGCCGAGACGTTGAGTGCCGGGCCACCGCCGTAGCGTTCGAGCAACGCCTTCGCCTCCTCGCGGTCCATCCTGGTGTCCCTGTTGCCGTCGAACTGCTGGACGAGTTGTCGCTGGCGGCTGAGGTTGAAGGGGAACCGTGGATTCAGAACGGCCTCGCCCCAGGTGGGAACGCCGTCGCCGTCCTCGTCGGCGAGGGTGAGCATCTCGTCGACCAGCTCGTTGCGACCTGCCTCGTACGGGCGACCGTCCAACGTGAGGTACAGGTCCAAGAGCAGCGGGCCGCCGCGGAGCGGGACGACGAGCCGGACGGGCTCCGCGGCCGAGAGCGTGAGCGGCAGAAGCAGCAGCGTGGCCGTCGTGACGCGGGTCATGTCGTCGCCCTCGCGGGTCCGGAGAGGAGTTCGGGGATCGGCGTGCCGTCGGAGAGGCGGATCGGCCGGCCCATGCCGGAGACGTTCTGGCTCTCCGGGTCGATCCCGGCGGCGGAGAACAGCGTGGCCAGCACGTCCGGCACGTCGGTCTGGCCGTCGACGACCTCGGTGCCGTCGTCGCTCGTCCGGCCGTGCACGCTGCCACCGGCGATGCCGCCGCCGCCGAGCACGCAGCTCCACGCCTTCGGGTAGTGGTCTCGGCCGCCGCCGGCGTTGATCTTCGGCGTG
>JANQQW010000010.1 GCA_028284885.1 Planctomycetaceae bacterium | reverse complement strand
GGCGGTCCTGGGTCGCGAGGTGGCCAACTGCGTCGTCCACGCGGACTTTGCCGCCGACGAGTCCGGGGAGTTCCCGGCAACGGTGGGGGTCGGTTCGCCCAGTGACGGCCGGGTTGGTAGTTTATCCACCACCTCACACCCATGACGAGCCGCGCCGCCGGAGCCGACCATGAGCCAGAACATCGAGACCGTCCTCACCGAAGACCGCTCCTTCCCGCCGCCGCCGGAGTTCGCCGAGCAGGCGAACGTCACCCCCGAGCAGTACCAGCAGATGTGGCAGCGGGCGAAGGACGACCCGGCCGGCTTCTGGGGCGAACTCGCCAAGAGCGAACTCGACTGGTTCAAGCCCTTCACCGAGACGATGTCCGGCGAGATGCCGAACACGAAGTGGTTCGCCGACGGGCAGCTCAACGCCTGCTACCAGTGCGTCGACCGGCACCTCACCACTTGGCGGAAGAACAAGGCGGCCATCGTCTGGGAGGGCGAGCCCGGCGACACCCGCACCCTCACCTACCAGCAGCTGCACCACGAGGTCTGCAAGTTCGCCGACGTGCTCGACAAGCTCGGCGTGCAGGCCGGCGACCGCATCACGCTCTACATGCCGATGGTGCCCGAACTCGCCGTCGCCATGCTCGCCTGTGCCCGCGTGGGAGCCACGCACTCCATCATCTTCGGCGGCTTCTCCGCGGACGCCATCGCCGACCGGAACAACGACGCCCAGTCCAAGCTGGTGATCACGGCCGACGCCGGCTGGCGGCGCGGCAAGGAGATCCCGCTGAAGGCCAACGTCGACGCCGCCCTCGACAAGTCCCCCTCGGTCGAGAAGGTCGTCGTCCTCCGACGCACCGGGGCCGACGTCACCATGGTCCCCGACCGCGACTTCTGGTGGCACGACCTGATGGACAAGGCCACCCCCGACCGCGAGTGCACCCACGTCGACGCCGAGCACCCGCTCTTCATCCTCTACACCTCCGGCAGCACCGGCAAACCGAAGGGCGTCCTCCACACCACCGGCGGCTACATGCTGGGCGCCACCATGACGACCCGCTGGGTCTTCGACCTCAAGGACGAGGACACCTACTGGTGCACGGCCGACATCGGCTGGATCACCGGCCACAGCTACATCGTCTACGGGCCCCTCTCCAACGGGGCCACCACGGTCATGTACGAAGGGGCCCCCAACTGGCCGGACGAGGGCCGCTTCTGGAACCTCGTCGAGAAGTACTCCGTCAACGTCTTCTACACCGCCCCCACCGCCATCCGCGCCTTCATCAAGTGGGGCGACCAGTGGCCGGAGCAGTACGACCTCTCCTCACTCCGCCTGCTCGGCACGGTCGGCGAGCCGATCAACCCCGAAGCGTGGATGTGGTACCACCGCGTCATCGGCGGCGAGCAGTGCCCCATCGTCGACACCTGGTGGCAGACCGAGACCGGCGGCATCATGCTCAGCCCGCTCCCCGGCGTCACCGCCACCAAGCCCGGCTCCTGCACCACCCCGCTCCCCGGCGTCGTCCCGGCCATCGTGGACGAACAGGGGAACGAACTCGACGCCAACCAGGGCGGCCTGCTCGTCATGACGCAGCCCTGGCCCCACATGCTCCGCACCCTCTACGGCGACCACGACCGCTTCGTCGACGTCTACTTCGCCAAGTTCGACGGCAAGTACTACTTCGCGGGCGACGGCGCCCGCCGCGACGAGGAAGGCAACTACTGGGTGATGGGCCGCGTCGACGACGTGATCAACGTCTCCGGCCACCGGCTCTCCACGATGGAGGTCGAGTCGGCCCTCGTCTCGCACGAGCAGGTCGCCGAGGCCGCCGTCGTCGGCTTCCCCCACGAACTCAAGGGGGAGGGCATCTGCTGCTTTGTCACCCTGAAGACCGAGTCCGACGCCAGCGACGAGATGAAGGCCGCGCTGAAGCAGCACGTCCGCACCCAGATCGGCGCCCTCGCCACCCCCGACCAAATCCGCTTCGCCGCCGCCGTCCCCAAGACGCGGTCGGGCAAGATCATGCGCCGCCTCCTCCGCGACATCGCCGCCGGAAGAGAGTCCGCCGGCGACACGACGACGCTGGAGGACTACACGGTGCTGGCGAAGCTGCGCGAGGACGAGTAGCTCGATGCCAGGGTGGCTGGGGTCGGCCCGAAGGGACGCCCCCAGTTCGCCCCACGCAGGCTCGACACCGAAGGCGAGGATCTACACAATTGAGCACTGTCTGCGACGCGCGACGACAGGCCACGACTGGGGGCCTCCGTTGTCGGACCCCAGCCACCCCGCCGCCGCCGGTGAGTAAGGATTGGACCTCTGGTGACTGCTTCACACCTGAAAGGAGAACTCGACTCAAAGTCTCGTGATGAACTGAACATCATCGCAAGAAAGTTGCGTATCGGCGGCTACCGCAAGCTCAACAAGCCACAGTTGATCGATGCGCTCTTGGCAATAGGTGACGGAAAACTCAGAAAAGCCCTGCGAGTTACCTGGTGGAGCAAGAATCACAATCACGTCTACGGGCTGGTGTCAGTTGTTTCTCTATTGTTGGCCGTGGTGGGGTTTCTACCTCGCAGGTCGCCTGACCCTTCGCCAGCAACAAGCCTCGTTGATACAGAGTCGCTGCCTGCAAGCTCGCCAATCGTCTCGAAGCCCACTTCTGCAAGCGAATATGTCAAGGAAACGTCGGCGATTGCAGTTCTCGACCAGATGGGATCGGTGTCAGTCTTCGATCGAGAGTCGTGGAAAGAACGTGCGGAAATGCTATTCGTTGAACGATGGATTCCAGAGTCGGGTTGGAAAGGAAGACTCGTAAGCACGAGCCGTGTCGACATTGAACAATGGGAAGTGACGATAGAAGAGAAGGAAGGTCCACTTTCTATTGACGAGGCGAGGATTCGAGCGTCGGTCGGCGGGAGTATGCTCGACACAGTCGAGGAAGGCGACTTGGTGATTGTGAACGGTAGAATTGTTGGAATCCCCGACAACCGAACGATCACCGTCGCCGATGCGACTATGAAAGAGCAAGAAGTGGGGTTTGCGGCAGCAATTTGGAAGAAGATTGCCAGGACACCGCTACTTTGGCCGTTGTTTGGGTGGTGTCTCGTACTCATGCTAATGGGAATCGCAGCTATTTCTCCAAGACTGATCTCTTCAGTTCGACCACATTGGGAACGGCGAATTGCAGTTCCTGTGGCGTTCTTTCTTGCATACAAGCGACGGTCCAGACTTATCCCAGAGAATACGGCCGCTGAAGTGTTCGGAACTCTTGGTGAGGTGTATGTCGAGTCTGTCTGGGTGCAGCGTGCAGCCGAGCTGTATGCGGGCAAATGGCTTCAGGACGATGGATGGGTGGGGAAGGTGTACATGGCGCCTGAACGTATGGGTGGCGGCTGGCGAGTTACCGTGTTTGAGGAGGGGACACGGGGGATAAGGCCCGCCACTATGATCGTTCTTCAGACTTGGGACGACAGTGCTGGTAACCTGAGAGAGGAAGACACTGTGTTGGTCACTGGACGTATCAGCAGGATCTCGCCGCATAGCATTGAGGTGTCGCCTGCTAGGTGCGTGAAGCATGACCGGGCCTCCGCTGGATAGGGCAACATGCAATCTCCGACAGTGGCACCCTGGCACCCTGGCAACCGGCAGAGTGAGACGCACTGCTCCCGTGAACGCGAATTCGACCGTGTAGAATGGAAAGAACGTTGGCGGCCGGCTGGGCGTCACACTCGATGTGCTGCGGGCGCGGAGGATGCTCGGAGGCAGGGTTTCACGGATTCCGATTCGCAATGTCCATCACGCTCCACCTCATGCTGCACTTCGTCTGCAGCTTCCTTGGGCTGTTCGCCGGGATGTTTGGGGGATTCGCGGCGGCCTACGCGGCCAACCGTGCAGAGATGGGCGACGGTGTTCAGATCGCTTCGTTCTTTGCCGTCCTCTCGGCTGGGCTGCTACTGCCGTGGCTGCTCTTTCGACGGTTGGTTCCCGCGCGCTGTCCCGCCTGCGACGGCCCAGCTTTCCCCCGAGGTCGGCGGCCGATTCGGTACTGTTGCCGTCGCTGTGGTCACGTCGAAGTGACGAGCGTCTCCTACGGCCGGCGTGACGACTACTGATGGCACCCGGGGAATGCTCCGGCGGCCTCGTGACGCAACTGGTTCGGGTCGGAAAGCGGGGCGGTGGGTTCCGTGGTCTTCGGACGCGCAGCCGGGAGGTTGTCCGTGGGGACGCGATCGATGCGGGACGAGGAGTTCGTCGAACTGCTCAAGGAGATGGGGAAGCCGATCCGTAGGGTGCGAACGTTCAGTCCTGCTAGGCGGCCGGGTGGCGAGCGCTGCGGCGGGCGGAGGGGGTGAAGGACGAGAAGCCGGTGTTGCCGCGAATCAGCGACGACGAGGTGCGGGCCGAGTTCGCCCGAGTGGAGAAGATGCTCGGCCGGCCGCCGTCGTGTCGCGAGCTGGGTGCGCTCTCTCACTACGGAGAGAAGACGTTCCGCTCGCGGTTCGACCTCTTCAAGTGGCAGGCCCGGATTCGGCAGGTGCTGGACATGAAGATCGCCGAACGCAAGGCGGAACTGGCCGGGGAGGCCGAACGGGCGGCTGCGGCGGAGTGACGGTCGTCACGACTTCAGGCCGGTCGGAAGCTCATCGCCCGAGTTGACGCAGAGCCTGTCGGATTCTCGCTCGCTCTTCCTCGGTCCGTGCATTGCGGAGCATCCGCTCGAGGACTCGTCGGCGGGCGATCGCGGTGGCACTGCCACCCCCGGTTGCCAGCCCGCCTCCGGCTGCGTTCCCGGCTGCCGCACCGTTGTTCGTGGCGTTCGAGTTCGCACCGCCGTTCGCACTGGCCGTGGCGGTCCCTCCGGCGCTCGCGGTCACGCGAGCGCGTTTGCGTGCTTCCTGGTAGAGACGAAACGCCTCCGGGCTCTTCTTCGCCAGCTCGTCGGCCGTGCGCGCGGTGACGACCTTCTTCGCCCCGTTCTCGATGATCTCGACGGTGATCCCCGTCGTGCTGTTCTCGCTGACCGTCACGGAACGTCCCCCGTCCCGGAAGGAGACGCTGGTCCCCGTCGCGCTGCTCCCCGAGGTGTCCGTCGCCCCGAATCCCCTGTTCCAGGCGAGTCGATTCCCCGTGACCATGGCCTGAGTGGCCTGGAGCAACTTGCCGGCCGTGACGCCGTTGCCGACGGCGAACTCCTGCCCAACGACCTGGCCGCCGCCGACTGCGGCTGCCGGGAGTGCGTTGGCTCCGACACCACCGGCCGCACCGGCGACGGCCCCGCCGTCGGCTTTCGCCTCCGCCTTGCCCCGGTCGCGGCGGACGTGCCGCTGGTAGAGCGAGTGGGCCCGGCGACTCTTCGCCCGCAACTCGAGGGCGCTCTCCGCCTCGACGACGGTCGCCGTCCCGTCCTCGACGATCGTGACCGTGATCCCGGACTCGTCCTCGGTGATCGTGATCGTCCGGCCGTCCCGCTCCACGGTGACGGTTCGGTCGGCCGAGCGGACTGGGGCGACGGCGGCGACCGTCAGGCAGAAGGCAAGTGCAAGGCGAAAGGGAGTGTGCTGCACGCTTCGACTCCAGATGCGATCGTGTTTCGAGAATCCTACCGAACGGCGGTGCTACCGGGGTCACAACGTCAAACGGGCAGGTCGGTCCACTGCGTTTCCGAAGATTCGCCGCCGAAACCGATCCTGCTGGGTGCCAGACCGAATGAATCGGGGAGGACCGTACGCGTCTCAGCGTATGGGGAATCGCCGTCCGGTGCCAATGCCGACTCGCCAGCCGGTGTCTTCACCGAACGAGCGTCAAGCCATTCGTACACTCCGACGCCGACCGTCGGCCGCCGGCGCTTCCGTCGGAGGATTCTTGCGATGGCGTCGCGGAGTGTGACCGGACCGCTACCCGAGGCGGTCCGTGGCGACGTGGTACTGGGGGTCCTCGGAGAGGTTGACCTCGACGAGGTCGGCCGCGCGGTCGAGGAGCTGGCGGCACTCGCCGGAGAGGTGCGTGAGGTGGAGCCGCTTCCCCTCGGCCCGGTACCGCTCGGCAATCGTGTTGACGGCCTCGAGGGCGGACTGGTCGTAGACCCGCGTGTAGTAGAAGTCGACGACGACGTCCTCCGGGTCGTCCCGCACGGTGAACAGTTCCTTGAAGGAGGGGACCGAGGCGAAGAACAGCGGGCCGTGGACCTGGTAGATCTTGGCGCCGGCGTCGTTGAACTTCTCGTCGGCGAAGATGTGGGTGGCGTGTCGCCAGGCGAAGACGACGGCCGAGACGGCGACGCCGAGCAGCACGGCGGTGGCGAGGTCGTGCATGAAGACGGTGTAGCCGGTGACGAGCAGCATCACGCCGACGTCCGCCTTGGGGACCTTCCGCCACATGTTGAGGGTTGCCCACTCGAAGGTGCCGATGACGACCATGAACATCACGCCGACGAGGGCCGCCATGGGGATCATCTCGATCCACGGGGCGAGGACGAGGACGAAGGCGAGCAGCACGCAGGCGGCGACCACGCCGGAGAGCCGACCGCGGCCGCCGGAGTTCACGTTGATGAGCGACTGCCCGATCATGGCGCAGCCGCCCATGCCGCCGAAGAGCCCGCAGACGACGTTGGCGACGCCCTGGCCGATGCACTCGCGGTTGCCGCGGCCGCGGGTCTCGGTGATCTCGTCGATGAGGGTCATCGTCATCAGCGACTCGATGAGCCCCACGCCGGCGAGGACCAGCGAGTAGGGGAGGATGATCCAGAGCGTGTCCAGCGAGAAGGGGGGCAGCACGTCGTACTGGGGGTCGAGGAAGAACGGGATCGGCAGGCCGCCGGCGATGCTGGCGTCGGAACGGTCGACGGAGGCGATGGCGGCCGCGACGGTTTCCTCGGAAGCGGTCGTCGTGGGCGTGACGGCGTGGGGGTCCGCCGCCGGCTCGTCACCCCGGACGGCCTCCTGCACGGCCCGGGCGCGGAGATTCGTCGCGAGCATGTCGCCCACGGTGGGGGCGATGTTGGCGGTGTTCGGGGGCGTCCAGTCGGCCGGGCCACGAGCGTTGAGGAACGCGGCGATAAGCGAGACCGAGACGATGGCGACGAGGGAGGAGGGGACCGCTCGCGTCAGCTTCGGCAGCCCCCAGATGATCAGCATGGTGATCGCCACGAGGGTGAGCATCACGCCGAGGGCCGGGCCGGACAGGAACTCGAGCGTGCCTCCGTCGCCCAGCACCTTGAAGCTGCCGAGCTGGGCCATGCCGATCACGATGGCGAGGCCGTTCACGAAGCCGAGCATGACGGGCGCCGGGACGATGCGGATGAGCTTCCCCAGCCGGGCGGCGCCGACGGCGATCTGGATCAGGCCGCACAGGACGACGGCCGGGAACAGGTAGACGACGCCGTGCTGGGCGACCAGCGTGACGACCACGACGGCCATCGCCCCGGTGGCCCCGGAGATCATGCCGGGCCGCCCGCCGAGCAGCGTGGTGATGATGCCGACGAAGAAGGCCGAGTAGAGCCCGATGAGCGGATCGACGCCGGCCACGAAGGCGAAGGCGACCGCCTCGGGTACGAGGGCGAGGGCGACCGTCAGTCCGGAGAGGACGTCGGCGCGCACGTTCGACGTGCGGCTGCGGAAGTAGTCGAGCATCGGGAGCAGTCGTGGTGGGTTCAGACGGTCGGCAGGGCGGGCTCGACGAATCGATCCGGGGGATCGTCGGTCGGCAACGAAGCCTCACACGGCGTGGCGAGGCGCGACCGTGAAGGGAAAGGGTGCGAGTTCGGCGTCTTCGGGACGCCCTCGAGAAATCACATTCGCAGTGCGACCGGGAGTGAACGCTCGGTCGCACGACGGGGTTGTAGTGTCCCCGTGAAGGCGATGTCAAACGGCAAATGTAAGGGTAGCGGTGGCCGCTTGGCAGGAAGCGGGGCGGCTCACGCCGATTGACGCCCGACGTGCGGCTGCGATCCGCTGGGGCCTCGTGGAGACTACTGGCGGCTCGACTTGCCGGTGTTCGATCCCCCGTCCCCGGCCACGCGGGAGACCATCTCCTTCACCTGCCCGACCGCGTCCTTGTCCACGTTGACGTTGACGCGGGGCGTGAAGCACCCGGCGAGCCCGACTGTCACGCTGACGACCAGCACGAGAACGATCGGTGTGCGAGCCATCGGTACCTCCTTGGACCAGAAGCGGGCGAAGCGGTTCCCCTTCTTGGAGACTCGGCAATCGCGAGGCCGGAGACCGTGGCCGTAGTGGCCGGCCTCTCCGGAACAGTCCGGAATCGCGGCCGGAACCGGCACAACCGCTACCATCCGCACCGCGTTCACTCGTCGGTGTCCGCGTACTCGCGCCAGTGTCGGTCGATGGCCTTCGGGTCGGCCGCCGTGGAGGTCACCAGGTAGCGGTACCGCGAGACGTACTTCTCGCCCGGTTCGATGGTGAACCTGTCGGCCACCATCGGGGCGAAGCAGAAGTAGGGCTTCGTGGGGTGCAGGCGGACGTGCTGGGGCGCTCGGAAGTTCTCCGGGCTGCAGAACACGGCGAGCGACACGTTCTGGTCGTCGATCCTGCCGGTGAGGGCGACCCAGTCGGGCCGGGTGTGGTTCCCCTCCCGCCGGTCCTTGCCCTCGCTCGTCAGGAACCGAAAGCCGTTCGGGGCGTTCTTCTCCTCGAGCCACTGCGCGTTGCCGCGGAGCGCCATGCCGCCGTAGTGGTACTTCTCCAGCACCAGCGGCTTGTCCGAAGCGGTTCGCTGCACGCTGACGACGTCGAACAGGAAGTGGTCCTCCGGCGTGCGGTGGACGGTGACGGTCCAGATCTCGTGGAGCACGTCGACCTTCTCGTCTCCGTTGCCGACCGTGAAGGCGTGCTTGGCGGAGAACGAAACGTGCTCGTCGTCCCGTTCGACGTTCACGATCTCCCGGAACTCGACCCCGGCGAGTTGTTTCGCCTGGTTCCAGAAGTCGACGTTCTTGCCGTCGAACGTGGCCTTCGTCCAGGCGAAGAAGAGCGCGTGCTGATGGGCGTGGTCGAGCGGGTAGTCGCCGGTGACCTCCTGTCCCGTCGGGCTGTAGACCGGGTGGATGTAGCCGCTGCGGCTGAAGTGCTCCGCGATCCCCTCGGGCACAGGCCTCGCGGTCTTGACGTACTCGAGGACCGGCTTGCCTCGCAGCGTGACGCGAATCGTGTCGTCCGTCTCGGTCAGCTTCAGTTCGCCGCCGACGGCGCTGCTCCACGAGGCGAACAGTGCGAGGAGCACGAGGGAGAGACGCTTCATGCGAGCAAGCCTTCCGGCTGGTGTCGGAACTCGAACGGGCGACGACGGTCGCCGACCCCATGCTGCAACACCGGACGATGCCCGTGCAAGGGAGGCTCCCGGCCGGTTCCTCGCGTGGGCTGCCACGACTTGGCAAGATGTCCGGCGGCCGGGCGACTCGTCGTACGGCCTGTCTCGAACCGCCAGACGATCGCGGGCGACGTCGTCGCCCGACCACTCTCTCGAAGGAACCGTGATCATGTCCGAACGAATCGTTCTCCGCACGGGCGAAGCCCTCGTGGCCGGTGGCCCCCCCTTCACGGCCGCGGAGCCGGAGGTCGTCATCGGCGAACTCGACGGCCCGGTCGGGACGGCACTCGCCACGCTGACCGGCGACCAGTCGATGGGGCACTCCAAGGTGTTCGCCATCCTCAACACCGACATCCAGGTCCGCCCCGTCACGCTCTGCGTCAGCAAGGTGACCGTGAAGAACACGCGGTACACGAACATCCTGATGGGGACGGTGCAGGCGGCAATCGCCAACGGCGTGCTCGACGCGGTCCGGGCCGGCGACATCCCCAAGGAGAAGGCCAACGACCTCGGCATCATCTGCAGCGTGTGGCTGAACCCGGGCGTGATCGACGACGACGGCCTCGACCACAAGGCCCTGTTCGAGATCCACCGCAAGGCGATGGCCCAGGCGATCCACAAGGCGATGCACTGTCAGCCCTCGATCGACTGGCTGCTCGAGAACCAGGACCAGATCACGCACAAGTACTACCAGATGGGGCTGGACGGGAAGATCTGAGGCGACCGTTTGCCGGTTGCCACGCGCGTTCCGGTCGGTCAGGCTGCGGCAAGACGACCGAACTTCGTGCTCTGGGGAGTCCGACGTGAATCGCACCGAACGAAGCCGACGTGAGTTCCTGCGGACGACGGCAGCGGCCTCCGCGGCGTTCGTCCCGTACGTCTTCACCAGCCACCTGGCCGCCGCGACGAAGCCGACCTCGGCGAACGACCGGCTGCGGATCGGGGCGATCGGACTGCGGTACCAGGGATCGGTCGTCACCGAGAAGGCCCTCGAGTACGGCGACGTGGTCGCCGTCTGCGACGTCGACCGTACCGTCGCCGAGAAGGCCCGCGAGCAGTTCAACGCGAAGGCGTCGGTCGACGAGGACTACCGTCGCCTGCTCGACCGGGACGACGTGGACGCGGTCGTCGTCGGCACGCCGGACCACTGGCACTCGAAGATCCTGGTCGACGCCTGTCGGGCCGGGAAGGACGTCTACTGCGAGAAGCCGCTGACGTTGACCGTCGACGAGGGAAAGCACGTCACCAAGGTGGTGGCCGAGACGAAGCGGGTGGTGCAGGTGGGGAGCTGGCAACGGAGCGACCACCGCTTCCGTCTGGCGGCCGAACTCGTCCGAGCGGCACGGCTGGGAGACGTCAAGAAGGTGACGGTCGTCCTCGGCAAGAACAAGACGGGTGGACCGTTCGTCCGTCGTCTCGTGCCGAAGGAGCTGAACTGGGACCTGTGGCAGGGGCAGACGCCCGACGTCGCGTACCGGAAGGAACGCTGCCACTACACGTTTCGCTGGTGGCAGGAGTACTCCGGCGGCCAGATGACCGACTGGGGGGCCCACCACCTCGACGTCGCCCAGTGGCTCCTCGGCCAGCAGCACTCCGGGCCCGTGAAGATCGAGGGGACCGCCAACTACCCCGAGCCCTCCACGCACTCCTACAACGTCGCGGTCGACTTCCGGGCGAAGTACACGTACGACGACGGCGTCGAACTCGAAGTGCTCGACACGGGCCGCAACGGCGTGCTGGTCGAGGGGACGAAGGGGCGGATGTTCGTGAACCGCGGGACGATCGCCGGCACGCCGGTCGACGACCTGAAGTCGAACCCGCTCCCCCGCGAGGACTGGAAGCTGTACGAGCACGACAACCTCGAACGCCCGGCCCGCATGGGGAAGCTCGACGCGATCGTCAACCACGTCGGCAACTGGTACGACTGCATCGTCTCCCGCGAGCAGCCGATCTGCGACGTCGTGACGCAGCACCGCTCCGTCAGCGTCTGCCACCTGGGCAACATCGCCATGAAACTCGGCCGCCCCCTCCGCTGGGACCCCGTCGCCGAGGAGTTCCCCGGCGACGCCGAGGCGAACGGCCACCTCTCTCGCGAGCAGCGGAAGGGGTTCGAGGTCGAGGCGTGAGGACGGGCGGCCCTACGTCAACCTGGCAACGAGAGTGAGCTTCGTGAAGAAGAGGAAGGCGACACGCAAGACGCTCCCCAAGGATCTGGACGAACTCCTGGATGCGGCGGCGGAGAGCGGCGACGACGGGCCGGTCTACGAGGCGCTCGAGCGGTGCCTTCCCAACGCCTACGGCGGGTATGGGAAGGGGACGCTCTTGATGAACGGCCGGTGCACGGTCGAGTTGGCGCGCTGGGCGATCGAGCGCGGTACGGACGTCAACGCCAAGGACACCTGGGGCTACACCGCCCTCCACGAAAGTGCTCGCGCCCGCTACCGACACCAGCTCACGCCGAAGGACCTCGTCGAGTTGGGGGCCGACGTCCACCAGACGTCGAACGAGGGCCTGACACCGCTGCACTCGGCCGTCGATGCTCAGCACCTGGAAGCCGTCCACACGCTTCTCGCACACGGTGCCGACCTCCACGCACGCTCGCGAAGCGGCCTCACACCCTTGGAGTACGGGCTCGAACGGATGTCCAACATCGAGCTGGCGCCGATGGTTCCGGTCGCGAGGGTGCTCTTGGAGGCCGGCGCCGAGATCTCCCAGCAGGCCAAGGACTTCGTCCTGCGGGCGGCCGAGAACTTCGAGTTTCACCGGGCCGGGTTCAACGAGGACGACGTCGAGGAGGCGTCGGACGCTGCCGAGGCACTGTGTGCTCTGTTCTCGGTCGAGCCACCCGCAAAGCGACGCATGCACGGCGGGACTTCGCCCATCATCGCGACAGCAGCGACCCCGGCCGATCGTTTCGCCGAACTCTGGGACCTCCTCGTTCCATCGAGCGGTGCCTGTCAGACGGTCCAAGGCGAGGTGGTCCGGATTGCCGGTCGGGTCCGGGACGAGTGGTACCGCAACGGCGGCATGAACTGGGATCGCGACTTCGCGGCCATGGCCCGGGCGTGTCTCCAACACCTGGGCTCTCATCGGGCCTTGGACCCGGCGGACCTCGACGCCTGCGCCCAAGTCGTGAAGTCACTCCGCCAGAATCCGGACGGCAGCGATCGACTCCCGCACTGGGCTCTGGAGTGGGTGGTTCGGAACCCCACGCCGATTCCCCTCCCGCCGCCGACCTACCGGCGATGATCGACGAGAAACCTGACGGTGGAGAATGATGCCCGTTCCCGATTCAACCTCTCCCATCACCGACGAGCACCGCCGCCAGTACCGGGACGAGGGCTACTTCGTCCTCGAGCGGGCGATTCCCGACGAGCATCTCGGGATTCTCCGGGACGCTTGCGACCATCTCATCGGGTTGATGCACGAGGAGATGGACCGGTTGGGGACGGATCACGTCCACATCAGCCACCGGGGGAAGCGGTACCACATCGCGAAGCGTTACCGGGAGGCGCCGCGGCTCGCCGAGTACGTCTTCTCGGACCTGATGGCCGAGGTCTGCCGGGCGACGCTCGGCGAGACGGCGTTCCTCTTCTACGACCAGTACGTGGTGAAGGCGGCCGAGCAGGGGATCACGTTCTCGTGGCACCAGGACTCCGGCTACCTCGACTTCCAGCACGAACCGTACGTCACCGTGTGGGCGGCCGTCGACGACATGACGATCGAGAACGGGACGGCGAGCGTGCTGCCGTTCTCGCAGGTCGGCATCCGAACCCGCGTCGACCACGTCCGTGATCCCGAGACGGGCGACCGCGTGGGCTACTTCGGCGACCAGCCGGGCGTTCTCGCGGTCGTCCCGGCCGGCAGCCTCGTCGTCTTCAGCTCCGTCACCTTCCACCGCAGCGGCGCGAACACGACCGACCGCATGCGCCGGGCATACGTCACCCAGTACTCGCGGCAGCCGGTCCTCGACCCGGCGACCGGCGAGCCGCTACACCTCGCCGAACCGTTTCTCGAGAACGGCCGCCGGTCCAGCCCGGTCGACGGGACTTCCCCCCGCTGAACGGCGTCACTCGACGTACGTGGTTCGCGTGGCGGAACTGTACGTTCCGGTCTCGGGGTCGTAGACGTACTCGCCGACGCTGCCGACCGGTTCGGTCACGTGCCGAAGGGTGAAGTGGAAGCCGTAATCGCCCTGGACGACCGACGCGTCGTAGCGGCCCTCGGAGTTCTCGGCGACGCCCTCGTACTCGCCGTCGGCCACGCGGGTGAGCGTCACGTCGTCCATCCCGGCCGTCTCGGCGACGTACGCGGCGATGCGTGACGCCCCCCAGTGGCCGGGGTTCTTCGATCGTTGGTGGAGCAGGAACGCCGCGGACGCGAGACCGACCGCCGCGACCAGGCCGAACAGCAGGGTTCGCCGTCGCATGGGAGGTTCCTCGGTGGGAGAGTTGAACCTCCTTCCGAGCGAAGTCGACGGGCGGGTGCTACGCGGAGAGGCTACGTCGAGCGTAGTACGGCCTCCGCGTGCATCCGCAGCGGGTCGATTCCGGGCCAGTCGTATCGGTCCCAGCGGGACAGTCCCCGTTCCTCGAGGTAGTCGGAGTGCACCCCGACCGCGGTCGCTTCCCCGTCGGCGATGGCAGCCAGCAGATCACGTTCGACGGGGTCGGGATCGCGTTGCGGCACGAGGTCCCACACTGCGATACCGTTCGGCGCGCCGGCGACGATCGAGTGGCCGCTCGGCGAGAACCCGATGGCGCGAACGGCGCCGATGCCCCAGTTCCACCGGGCGACCTCCGTGTCGTCGACGACGTCGTGAACGTAGACGAGTCCACCGTCGAACCCGAGGGCGACGAACCGTCGGTCGTCGGAGACCGCGACCTCCCAGCAACGGCCCACGTCGCCGGGCAGCGGGGCGAGTGGAGTCTCCGCCGGATCGTCCGGGCCGGCGGGACGCACGACGACCTTGTCGGGCGATCCGGTGTCGACGTGCGGCCCGGCGACCCAGCCCGGGCCGACACGTCGCCGTTCGCCCCGCTCCATTCCGAACCTCACCAGCCCGACGTCCCAGCCGTCGCCGTTGACGACGAGCCGCTGCTTCTCGCCTGCACCGAACCGGCGGACGTCCAGAGGCCGTCCGCGGCACATGGTGTCCATCTCGTGGTCGGAGGGCGGGTGCCTCGCGAATCGGCCGTCGGCCACGCTCCAGGCGAAGGTCCACTTGGGGTAGTCGCCGGTGCCGCGAAGGACGTCGCCCTCACCCGAGAAGGCGATGCCCAGCACACGGCTGTCGGCCGCACACCGCTGCACGACACGTTCCTCCGAGAGGTCCCAGACGAAGGCCTCGCGGGCACCCTGCGAGGCCGAGGCGACCAGCGTCTCGTCGTGCGACAGGCAGACGAACTCCACACCCTTGCGCTGACCGTCCAGAATGACCATGGGTTCCACCAGCCGAGATTCGGGATCCTGAAGTGCCTCGCCTCTGCGTTGGCGCTGGCCGATCCTACCAACTGGACGCGAGCCTGCCGGCCGTGCCGGTGGGTGAGATCGACACGTGGCGTTTTGTCGATCTGACAAACTGGAGAGCGGGCGGTGAAGTGGGCGCGCCCGTTGCTCCGATGAGAGGTGACCCGTGTAGCGCTCGCGTCACTCTCTCGGCCGAAGGACTCGGAAATGATCGTTCCCGTGACGATTTACGCACTCAGCGTCGTCGGATTCGGCGTGTTGGCTGCGACCAAGATGTTGGAACGCTGAACAGCGCTGCCCGAAATCGCGGCGACGGCGGCCGAACCCTCGGCACCGCCGCCGACCCGGATGCTCACACCACGACGAGCGTCTCGTCGAGTGGCCTCCGCTGCATGGCGTGGAGCGGAACCGTGCAGTCGTCCGCCGGGTAGCCGAGCGGAATCAGCATGTACGGTCGCTCGTGCGGCGGTCGGTCGAGGAGTTCGCCCAGGAACCGCATCGGGCTGGGCGTGTGCGTCAGCGTGCACAGCCCGGCGGCGTGCGCGGCGGCGAGCAGCAGGCCGGTCGCGATGCCGACCGACTCGTCCGCGTAGTAGGTCCGGCCGCCGTCGTCGGTCTCGGTCATCTTGAAGACGACGATCAGCCACGGCGCGACCTCGAGGTACGGCTTGACGGCGTCCGTTCCCAGCGGCTCCAGGTCGGCCAGCCACTGGTCGCTCGCGCGGCGGTCGTAGAGTTCGCGCTCCTCCGCCTCGGCCGCCTCGCGAATGCGCCGCTTCGTCTCCGGATCCCGCACGGCGACGAACCGCCACGGCTGCTTGTTCGCCCCGGAGGGAGCCGTCGTCGCCGCGCGGACGATCCACTCGACCGTCTCGTGGCTGACGTCGCGGTCCGAAAACGTCCGCACGCTCCGCCGCGAGCCGAGCATGTCGTGAAACCGACGGGCGGCCTCCTCCGGCGGGCAGCCGGGGTCGTGGCGTTCCGGTAGAGGGACGAAGCCTTCGTCGTTCACGGGAGACGTTCCGGTGGGACGGATTTCCAATCCGTCCGAGCATGGTTGGCACCGCGAGCGGACGGATTGGAAATCCGTCCCACGGAAGGAGTCGGTCGTTCTGCGTCACTCGCCGATGCAGAACAGGTGGGTGTTCGTGCGGAGGAAGATCTCGCCGTTCGAGAAGGCGGGGGAGGCGTTGGTGGACTGCCCCTTGCCGAGCGAGTTCTTGGCGAGCACCTCGTACTCCGGGCTCGCCTTGAGGACGACGGTCTCGCCGTTCTTCATCATGCAGTACAGCCGGCCGTTGGCGTGGACGACGGAGCCCCAGGTGCTGCCGCCCACTCGTTCGCCCGCCTCCCAGACCTCCTCGCCTGTCTTGAGTTCGTAGCAGTGCGGGACGCCGTTCTCCTCGATCACGTAGACGTGCTCGCCGACGATGACACCGCTGCCGACGCGTTGGATGTTCTTGGGGTGCTGCCACAGCCGGTCGGCGGTGACGTCGCCGCGGCCGCCGAGCTTCACGGCGAAGGCGGCCCCCATGTATCCGGACATCGCCACGGCAATGCCGTCCGCGTAGAGCGGCGACGCGTAGACGTAGCTGTTGATGCCGCGGCAGACCCACAGCTCCTCGCCGGTCTTCGGGTCGAAGCCCTTGAGGTAGGAGTCGGCCGGTTCCGGTTCGTTCTTCTTGTCCTGGCCGGTGGCGAGCAGCAGTTGGTCTTGGCCGTCCACCTTCACGACGAGGGGCGTGCCCCAGGAGCCGTACTTCTCGTCGTGTTCCCACACGGTCTTGCCGGTGTTGCCGTTCACGGCGAGCAGGAAGTTTCGGCCCTCTTTCTCGTTCGGTCCGCACCACTGAATGGCGAGGTCGCCGTAGAGGACGGGCGAGGAACTGTTGCCGAACTTGTGGCTCCAGGTGCCGAGGTCGGTCCGCTTCCAGAGTTCCTTGCCGTCGTGGTCGAAGCAGTACGTGCCGGCCGAGCCGAACGTGACGACGACCTTGGCGGAGTCGACGGCGGCCGAGGCGTTGGCGTACCAGGTCGGCTTCCAGCTCGGCTCCTTGCCCTCGTAGGGGACGTCCTTCCGCCACAGCGTGCTGCCGTCCTTGCGGGACAGGCAGAGCAGGCTGCGGACCACGCCCTTCGGCTTCGCCGTGGTGAGGAAGACGCGGTCGCCGAACACGACCGGCGTGGAGTGGCCCGGCTGGTCGAGGGCGACCTTCCACTTCACGTTCTCGGTCTCGCTCCACTCCAGCGGCACGTCCTCCTCCGAGTGCCCCTGCCCGCCGGGCCCTCGCCAAGCCGGCCAGTCACCGGCCTGCAAAGCGGTCGTGGAGAAGGCGAGAGCCAGCAGCAGGGCCTTGGTCGTCATCGCGTGGTCGTCCAGGTGAGAGAGAACGGCGGGTCTTTCGGGGAGCGGCTCCGTCAAAGGGTCGAGCATCCCAGACCCATTGGTGGCCGTCAACGCGTTGGAACGTGGAGGATGCATCCTGACGTCGGTCGTACTCGCTAGAAGCTCGGTCAGACGTTCGACGGCTCCCTCTCCCCGGAGGCAACCTGGGTTCTCCCGAAGGAGACCGGACCAGCCGCGACCGTCAGGGACCGCTCCGATGTACTTCGCAGAGCCAAGCGGCAAACGCTCCCTCACGGTCGCGGCTGGTTGACTCCGCAACATGATGACCAAGAACGAAGCGCGTCGCTCTCGACAACGTCGATGCAACTCATTGCCGAGAAACGTGCTCGCAACCGAACAGCTTTCGTGTCTTTCGTGTGTTTCGTGGCTCCCTCCAAGCCCACTGGAGCGTGCGAACCCCGCGGCTTCCGCGCAGAATGAAGATTCACCTACTCCCCGTTGGATCAGGCCCATGCGCTCGCTCGCGTTCTCGTTGCTTCTGCTCTTCTTCACCGCCGTTGCCGCACACGCGGCCGAGCGGCCGAACGTGTTGTTGATCACGGTCGACGACATGAACTGCGACTCGATGGGCGCCTTCGGCTGCGAACTGAAGGGGACGACGCCCCGCATGGACGCGTTGGCCGAGAGCGGCCTGCGGTTCGCGATGGCCCACGTGCAGGTCGGGAACTGCTTCCCCTCGCGGAACGTGATGTGGTCCGGCCGCTTCCCCCACCAGACCGGCGTGGAGGGCTTCTACCAGGTGAAGGACGCCGACTACCCGCACCTCGCCGACGTGATGAAGCGGGCCGGCTACCACACCAGCATCCGCGGCAAGGTCTCCCACTCCACGCCGTACCAGCCGTACGCGTGGGACCTCGTGCTCGACCCCGAGGCCAACATCAAGGACGTCGAGTCGTACGGCCGGTCGGCGGCGGCCGGCATCGCGGCGGCGAAGGAGGCGGGCAAGCCGTTCTGCGTGATGGTCAACGTCTCCGACCCGCACAAGCCGTTCTACTCGGGTGAGAAGGACAAGCACCAGCCGACACACGTCTTCACGGCCGACGAGGTCCCAATCCCCGGCTTCCTGTTCGACGACCCGGTCGTGCGGAAGGAGCTTGCCCTCTACTACTCGTCGGTCCGGCGAGCGGACGACTGCGTCGGCAAGGTGCTCGACGCGCTCGAGGCGTCCGGTGAGTCGGACAACACGTTCGTGCTGTTCCTCTCCGACCACGGCATGCCGCTGCCGTTCGCCAAGACGCAGCTGTACCACCACAGCACGCGGACACCGCTCGTCGTGCGGTGGCCGGGCGTCACGAAGGCGAACACCGTTGACGAGTCGCACATGGTCTCGGCCGTCGACTTCCTGCCCACGCTCTGCGACGTGATCGGCGTAAAGACGCCCGAGGGAGTGACCGGCCGGTCGTTCGCGCCGCTGCTGAAGGGGGAGACACAGGAGGGCCGGGACTTCGTGGTCAAGGAGTACAACGAGAACGCCGGGGCGTCCCGCGACCCGATGCGGGCCGTTCAGACGAAGCGGTACCTGTACCTGTTCAACCCGTGGTCGAACGGCGAACGCGTCTTCGCGACGGCGACGACCGGCACGCAGACCTACCGCCGCATGGCCCAGCTCGCGAAGACCGACGAGACGATGGCCGCCCGACACGACCTCTACCAGCACCGGGTGCCGGAGGAACTGTACGACGTGGTCAGCGACCCGGACTGCCTCGTGAACCTGGTCGACGACCCGGTCCACGCCGGCAAGCTCGCCGAGCTGCGGAGCCGGCTGGAGACGTGGATGGAGGAGACCGACGACCACGCCCTCGTCGCGTTCCGCAAGCGCGACGACGCCGAGGCCCGCGAGGCGTACGTTCAGGCAAAGGAGCAGGAGGCCGCTGAACGCCGCAGCCGCGGCCGCAAGAAGCCGGGCACCGGGAAGAAGAACCGAAACCTCATCCGCCTCGACGTGCCGAAGTCGGTCACGCCTGGGAAAGCCGTGACCGTTGCCGTCGACCACCGACTTACGGCGAAACTCGGCGAGCAGCAACTGCACGTCACGCTGAAGGGGCCGGACGGCAAGCGGGTCGAACGGAAGGTCGTCTCGGCCAAGGGGACGGGCACGACCACCGTCGCGTTCGACGTCCCGGCCAGTCTCGCCGGCAAGTCGGTCTTCGTGGCCGCGTTCGTCGGCGAGGAGTACGCGAAGAACCTACAGCACGTCCAAACGGAGGCGATCCCCGTCGCCACGCCGGAGTGACAAGGCAATCGACTAGGGAGCCACGAGCGGAACCAGCGACGACCGCCGCCCCGGCCACCAGCCGCCACGGCGCGAACGCCCGGCCTCCACGATGGCGGCCCCCGCGGTGATCGGACTCTCGGCATCCTGTTCGAGAATCTGCACCTCGGCCAGGTTGACGTCGACGACGCGATTGACGACCAGCACCCCCCTCACCTTCACCGTCGTCGCCTTGTCGGGTGTGGGCCACTTCGCGAGGACGCGAAACTCGGTCCCGGGCTGCAGCTCGCCTGCGGCGACGCGGCTGATCCAGGCCAGGCCGGTCGCCTGGTCCACGTTGAGAATCTTGCCGTCGGCGCGTTCGACCGTGACTTCGTCGAGGTCACCGTCACTGCGGTCGGAGTTCCTTATTCGCCATCCCAGCCCACCGAAGACCTTCGCTTCCTGCCTGCTTCGACTTCTGAAAGGCGGACAGTAGATTGGGTCGTCCGACTCGATCGGCGACTCGACATCCTCTTCGAGGATGCGGGCCTCCGAAATGTGCTCGCCGATGATGCGGGTCACGACCAATGTGCCCTTTACGTCCTCGATGGTCCGGCCAATACCGTGATGGTCTTTCCGCAAGACGCGCAGCACCGTCTCGGGCTGCAGGTCGTCCCCGGAACCAGCACCAACCCAAACGAGGCCCGACTCTCGATCGATCTTCCGGACGAACCACGACAGCGGAGTGATGTTGGGCGCCGCACGTTTGTCGAGTTCGCCTTGCATCAAGACGAGCAAGCTCTCGTTGGACTCGCGGAGCCATTCGACCTCCGCTTCCAATTGCCGCCGCTCCGCGAGCAGCCGCTTCCGTTCTTCGTCCCACTCAGCCGTGGACGCCCGCCTGACTTGTTGTTTCGCGTGCGTCTGCATCAGGACTGCGATCACGGCGAGGACGCCGCCGCAGAGGAGAACGGCGAGACCAGCATTCGGACGTCCGGCCATCGCACCGCCCCTCCAACACGGGAACTGGGGATCGGCCCCGAGTGTACCGCGCACGGCGGTTGCGTGTTGCGGGCCGTCTCGTTCCCGCGGACCGAGCTGGTTGCCGTCCACCGCCGAAGCCCGCGGGGGACGGGGCTACTCCGTCGTCTTCGGCAGCAGGTCGAGCATCGCCTTCGCGTGTTCTCGGACGGTGGCGGGGGTGTTGGCCGACTTCAGTTTCGCGGCCGACTCCTTGATGGCGTCGAGGTTCTCGACGTTTTCGCTGGCGAGCGCGGCGACGTCGTCGTCGAGGGTCTCCACGCCGCTGTCGAGTGCCCCGGCGTCGACGACTCCCTGCAGCCAACTCCGAAGTTGGTCGGCCTTCGTGACCTCGACGACTTCGGCGTCGCCGTACGTCTGTTGGTTCGGACCGCAGCCGCCAACGACCGCGGCGAGGCACAGGACGGAGAACAGGTCGAGGAGGCGGAGCGTGTGCATGGTGTTCTGTTCGGAGCGGGGCACGGGAGCAGGCAGAGCGCGAGGCGCCCCCCGCTCTGGCGAGCGGGGGCTCGTCTCGGACGGCGACCGGTCAGGGGATCTGGACGGTGCCGCCGTCGTTGCGGGCACCGAGCCGCTGCCACGTCAGGAGATTGACGTTCTCGCTGATGAAGCGGACGGAACCGTCGGCGAACGTGGCCTGGACGCCGCCCGTGTGCCGGCTGCGTGCCGGGAAGAGGCCGTTGCGGTCGGAGCAGCGGCCGAAGTTCCCGCCCATCGCCACGCTCCGGTGGTTCCAGTTCGGCGGGGCGGCGGTGTTGAACATGGACTGGTAGCTGTACGGGGCCGACCAGTGTTGCCCGCACTGGCTGCGGGAGGGCTGCTCCCCCGGGTTGGCGGCGTCGGCGAGGGCTCCGGCGGCGTCCAGTTCGGCCTGCGTGGCGAAGGCGGCGTTGGCGAAGGTCGCGGCCCCGTTGTCGATGCGGACGATGTCCGAGTCGGAGGTCACACCGGAGTTCGCGTCGCCCTTGAGGATCTCCGACGCGAGGACGACGTTCGAGAGGCCGTCGGTGATGTCGGCGAACCGCACTTCGTCGAGCCGGGCGATGGCACCGTTGGCCGTGCCGGTGTTGAACCAGAAGTCGAAGGTCGAGCCGCCGTTGCCGACGTAGTTCACGCCGGGCTCGGAACCGCCGTAGTCCGGGTCGGACGGGCAGAGCAGCACGGCGATCCGCGTGTTCCGCTCGATGTTCGCCCCGTTGAGGTAGTCCTGGTTGAAGTTCCAGCCCTCGTAGACGTTCGACTGTTCCATCTGAGGCAGCAGCGAGACCCAGATGCCGTGCCCGTGCCACGAGTCGGCCCCGGTGATCTGGTAGTGGCCACGCGGGAGCGTTCCGTAGGTGTCGTGGTAGTTGTGGAAGGCGATGCCGAGTTGCTTGAGGTTGCTCTTGCAACTCGACCGACGGGCCGCCTCGCGGGCCTGTTGAACGGCCGGCAGCAGCAGCGCGATCAGGATCGCGATGATGGCGATCACGACGAGAAGTTCGATCAGCGTGAAGCCGGTGCGCAGTGCACGGTGAGCGCGGCGGTGCATCGTGGAGCCTCGTTCAGGAAGGAGTGTTGGCGGGGCCGCATTGCGGGGTCTCTGAGTGTAAGTCCTCATCGAACCTGAGGCTACTCTTGCTCGCGTCTTCACATTGGCAACCTTTGACGAGATGCAATCCGTAGGAGCGGGTCGCGACGGTCCCTGTCGCACCGTCCTGCGGGCCGCCGCAAGGCGTTTCTTGGCATTCGTTTGTGGAAGATGGGGCACGGGCGGACGAGTGGTGCTCGGACCCTCCTCACCACCGGACGGGGTTGACCAGTCCCAGGGCGAGGCAGACGCCGAAGAGGACTCCCGCCAGCAGCAGGCCGCGGAGCAGGCGGGGGCGGTTCGGTTCGCCGACCCACCCGGTGAGTGCCCGGCCGACCTTTGTCTCGGCCGCCAGCCAGTCGGCCTGCCAGAGGCCGGCGGCACAGGCGACCGCCACGGCAATGCCCATCAGCAGTTGGTCGCGGGGGACGATCTCGGCTCTCCTCGGCGGCGGCGGGGCGTGGCGGTAACGTCTCGCGGGCGAGTGCACTATCCTCGCGGGCATGAATGTCGCCGTTCTGCACTACCACCTCAACCAAGGGGGCGTCACGCGGGTGGTCGCCAACCACCTCCGGTCGCTCGACGTGGCCGGGCGTGACGTTCGCGTGCTGCTGGTGACTGGGCCCCGGCGAGACGCCTGGCCGGCCGACCTGGCCGAGTCGCTGTCCCACGTCCGCCTCGAGACGGTCGTCGTTCCGGACTTCGAGTACGACGAGGGAACGACCTTCGACTCGGAGCGTCTGACGGCGGCATTGCGTGGAGCGTTCGAAGCGGCCGGATTCGCAGCGGGGGAGACCGTTCTCCACGTGCACAACCACGCGCTCGGGAAGAACCTCGCGGCACCGTTCGCACTGC
>JANQQW010000387.1 GCA_028284885.1 Planctomycetaceae bacterium | reverse complement strand
GGCGGTCGATGACAACGCATCAAGCTCTGCCGCCGCACACGTTCGTCAACGCGACACCGGGACTCGATTCCTCTAACCTGACGATCCGGCGGCCGGCGGAACCCGGTCGCGAGACGAACGAACGACGCCCACGATGAACTACCACCGTCGGACACCCTGGTACCGGCTGCTCGTCTACGGAGCGCTGCTCGCGCTGCCGGTCGGCGGGGTCGTGATCGCGACGAGCGAGGAGAAT
Source organism: Planctomycetaceae bacterium (assembly GCA_028284885.1). Classification (GTDB taxonomy): domain Bacteria; phylum Planctomycetota; class Planctomycetia; order Planctomycetales; family Planctomycetaceae; genus JANQQW01. The sequence continues at coordinate 12,075 of JANQQW010000387.1, read as the reverse complement.
GCGGCCGGCGGCGTTGCGGCGATCGTGGTGGCGTTGGCGTTCCTCGTCTACCACGTCGTCGGCGAGGCGACGGTTCGCATCGACGCCCGGCTGTCCCGGCTGCTCGGGAACCGGGACCTCCGCAAGCTGACGGCGTTCGCGAAGTCGTTTCCCGGCTACCGGTACGTCGATGTCTTCCGGGCCGCCGAGCGGTTCGCCGCGTCCGGCGGGGGGCGGGCGGTCGTCGTCGAGTCGCACCACGACGAGGACCTGAACGCCATCGTCAACTCGCAGTTCTACGCGGACGCGAACGCCCGGCTGAAGCCGCCGCGGATGGCACCGCGGGACGTCGCCTACCACGAGGAGCACTTCTTCCCGTCCGACCGTTTCTGGGCGCTGCCCGGCCGCACGGACGGCATCGCGATCCTCCGGGTGCGGACGAACGACTACTCGGGCGAGGTGATCCTGGAGATGGCGGCCGAGTCCGCCGAGGCGGCCGAGCGGGCGACCGAGGCGATCGTCGAGGACTCGATCGCCCACAGCATCTACAAGAACCAGCTGCTGGAGATCGCCTTCGAGCCGGGCGTGAACGACTACGGCGAGGTGGAGTCGAACGGGCCGATCCGGCTGGGCTTCAAGAAGCCGGTGACCGTGACGGCCGAGGACATCATCCTCGAGGACGAGATCAAGGAGACGCTGGACCGGAACGTGTTCCGCTTCCACGAGAGCCGGGAGCTGCTGGCCCGGCACGGCGTGCCGCTGAAGAAGGGGCTGCTGTTCTACGGGCCGCCCGGGACCGGGAAGACGTTCACCTGCCAGTACATCTACGCGAACTCGGCGGAGGTGACGACGATCGTCGCGACCGGGCACACCATGCAGCAGATCAAGCCGATCTGCGCGATCGCCCGGATGCTGAAGCCGAGCCTCGTGGTGCTGGAGGACGTGGACCTCGTGTTCGCGGCCCGCGAGATCAACCTGTACAGCTCGGCCCTGGGCGACCTGATGGACGAGATGGACGGGTTCCAGTCCGACGACCCGATCACGTTCCTGTTGACGACCAACGCGCTCGACCGGGTCGAGGCGGCGATCAAGGACCGGCCCGGTCGGATCAACCAGGTGATCTACTTCGGCCCGCCGAACGCCGACCTCCGCAAGCAGTACGTCGAGCGGTACCTCCGCCCGTACGACGGCTCGGGCCTCGACCTCGACGCGATCGTCCGCATGACGAAGGGGGCCAGCCAGGCCTTCATCAAGGAACTGATCTTCCGGGCCGTGCAGGTGCGGCTCGAACGCTCCGGTGCCGTCGCGGCGAACGCGAACGGCACTCCCCCGAAGCTCGAGGACGACGACTTCGAGACCGCGATCGCCGAGCTGACCCGCTTCGGCGAGGACGCGACCAGCTCCATCATGGGCTTCAACCCCGGCGCGTCGGACTGACGAGAGGTCGGGGGGCAGGAGTCAGGGGGCAGGGGTCAGTCGTGGATACCGAAAACCGAACACCGAACACCGAAAACCGGCCCCCCCGATGAAGATCACCCGCATTCTCTGCTACCAAGTCGACCTCCCCCTTCACGAGCAGACCTACAAGTGGTCCGGCGGGAAGTCGGTCGACGTGTTCGACAGCACGATCGTCGCCGTCGAGACGGACGAGGGGGCCGTGGGGTACGGCGAGGTCTGCCCGCTCGGCCCGTTCTACCTTCCGGCGTACGCGGCCGGCGTGCGGGCTGGCGTGCAGGAGCTGGGGCCGCACCTGATCGGGGAGGACCCGACGCAGCTGGAGAAGCTGAACCGGCTGATGGACCGCTGCCTGAAGGGGCACCCGTACGTGAAGTCGGGCATCGACATCGCCTGCTGGGACGTGCTGGGCAAGGTCTCCGGGCTCCCCTGCTGTTCGCTGCTCGGCGGACGGTACGGCGAGGACTACGTGCTGTACCGCGCGATCTCGCAGGTCGCGCCGGACGCCATGGCCGAGAACGTCGCCAGCTACCGCAGCGAGGGCTACCGCCGCTTCCAGTTGAAGGTGGGCGGCGACCCGAACACCGACATCGAGCGGATTCACGCCGTCGCCGACGTGCTGGAGCCGGGGGACAAGCTGATCGCCGACGCGAACACCGGCTGGACGATCCACGAGGCGATGCGGGTCGTGCGGGGCGTGCAGGACGTGGACGTCTACATCGAGCAGCCCTGCCCGACGTACGAGGAGTGTCTCTCGATCCGGCGGGCGACGAACCACCCGTTCGTGATGGACGAGTGCATCGACGGTCTGGACGTGCTGCTCCGCGGTCGGGCCGACCTCGCGTTCGACGTGGTCAACGTGAAGATCTCCAAGTTCGGCGGGCTGACGAAGGCGAAGCGGGCCCGCGACCTGCTCGTCGACCTCGGCGTCGCGATGACGATCGAGGACAGTTGGGGCGGCGACGTCACGACGGCTGCGATCTCGCACCTGGCCCACAGCACGCCGACCGAGTTGCTGTTCACGTCGACCGACTTCAACAGCTACGTCACCGTGAGCACGGCCGAGAACGCGCCGCAGCGCGACAACGGCCGCATGCGGGCGTCGACGGCACCGGGGCTGGGCATCGAGCCGCGGATGGACGTGCTCGGCGAGCCGGTCCTCGTCGTCGAGTAGGTCGAACTCGCGGGAACCGTGGGATCGCTCACACCGCCGGCCTCGCCCTCGTGCTATCAGTGTCGACTCGGGACTCGGGGTGGACCCCGGTCCCGTCGAGGACCGGGACGGAGCGGGTGTTCCGCCCGGTCGAGTTTCGACCGTGAACCGGGTTTCTCATGACGACGAACGACTCCGACCCGTCGGCCGACGACGTCGGTACACCTTCCGAGCCGTCGGCGAGGACGGGCTGGGTGAAGCCGGTGGGGCTGATCGCCCTATTGGTGTTGGTCGGCGGCCTCTTCTACGCATACGGCGACGAGCTGAACGTGGTGAAACGACTCGCGGACCGCGAGCAGGCCCTCCGCGACTTCCAGGGCGACCACCCGGTCCTCGTCTACGTCGTGGCGTTCACCGTCTACGTCGTGGTGACGGGGCTCTCGATTCCCGGTGCGGCGCTGATGACCGTCGCGATGGGCTGGTACTTCGGGCCGGTCGCCGGGGCGATTCTCGTGAGCTTCGCCTCGACCGCGGGGGCGACCGTCGCGTTCCTGCTGAGCCGGTACCTGTTCCGCAGCACGATCGAACGCCGGTTCGGCGAACGCGTGCAGTCGTTCAACGAGGCGATCGAACGGGAGGGGGCGTTCTACCTGTTCTCGCTTCGGCTGTTCCCCGGGATCCCGTTCTTCGTGATCAACGTCGTGACGGGACTCACGCGAATCTCCCTGCCGACCTACTGGTGGGTCAGCCAGGTCGGCATGTTGCCGGCGACCGTCGTCTACACCTACGCGGGATCGACGATTCCCTCGCTCGCGAAGCTCGCCGAGGACGGGCCGGCCGGCGTCCTCACGCTGCAACTGCTCATCGCGTTCACGCTGCTCGGCCTGTTTCCCCTTGCGCTCAAGAAGGTCTTCGCCTACTTCAGGCCCCAGGTTGCCGAGTCGAGTGACGACTCGTCCCCGGTGAGCTGAGTCGTCGAGCCGCCCGGCTGGCCGATCGGTCGGGCGCAGTCCCTCCAGCCGCTCGGTAGAATCGCGGACCCGCCGATTCGACCACTCGGAGTTCGCCGTGAGCACAGCCGGTCAGCAGAGGTTGGCACCAAATCTCGTCCTCGTCGCCGTGTACTCGGTTTTCGGAGGCGGCCTCGCGTCCGCGGATTCGGTGCCCCCCGCCGTCCAGGCGTTCGTCGGCCGGCACTGCGGCGATTGTCACGCCGGCGGTGCGTCCGAGGGAGGGCTCGACTTCGACTCGCTCGGCGTGAACCTCGACGACACGGCGACGTTCGCCCGCTGGGAGCGGGTGTTCGACCGTGTCGAACGCGGGGAGATGCCCCCGAAAGACGCCGAGCAGCCGACGGGCGGCGACAAGTCGAAGTTCGCCGCCGCCCTCTCCGAACGGCTGACGACGGCCCACGCCCGCGTGCGGGGGACGACGCTGCGGCGGCTGAACCGCCGGGAGTACCAGAACACGCTCAACGACCTGTTCGGCACGGAACTCGACCTCGAGAACATGCTGCCGGAGGACGGGCGGTCGCAGGAGTTCGACAACGTCGGCGAGTCGCTGAGCATCTCGCTCGTCCACCTGCAGCGGTACGTCGAGGCGGCGGGCAAGGTGTTCGACGAAGCCGTCGCGAAGTCGACCGAGGCACCCGAGCCGAACCGCATCGTCGCGAGCTACGCCAAGACCCGCGAGGGCGAACAGTTCATCGGCAAGAAGTGGAAGCTGCTGTCCGACGGAGCGGTCGTCCGCTTCAGCGGCGGCGGCTACCCCTCGGGCATGCTCCGCGGCAGCGGCGTGCGGGAGTCCGGTCGGTACCGCGTGCGGATCACGGGCTACGCCTACCAGTCGGACGTGCCCGTCACGTTCTCGGCGGGCGGCACCAGTTTCGCCCGCGGCTCGGAGAAGCCGACCTACGGCTACTTCTCGTTCGCCCCGGGCGAGCCGGGCAAGGAGGAAACCGTCGAGTTCGAGACGCGGATCGAGCGGAACTACATGATCCAGATCGAGCCGCACGGCATCGCCGACGCGAAACGCTACCAACGCGACTCGATCGACGACTACGACGGCCCGGGGCTCGCGATTCGCGAGGTCACGCTGGAAGGGCCTCTCGTCGGCGAGTTCCCGTCGCGCGGTCACCGTCTCGTCTTCGACGGGCTCGTCCGCCGCGAGATCGAGCCCCGCAACCCGGCCGACAAACGGCGGTCGTGGTACGTCCCCGAGTTCGAGGTCGTCACCGAAGACGAGGAAACCGACGTCGGCCGAGCGCTGAAGCGTGTTGCGACGGAAGCCTTCCGCCGCCCGGTTGCCCCGGCCGACCTCGAACCGTTCGAGGCGTTGTACCGGGCCGAACGGGACGCCGGCTCGTCGATCGAGGACTCGCTGCGGACGGCCGTCGTCGCCCTCTTCTGCTCGCCTCGGTTCCTCTACCTGCAGGAGGACGCCGGACGACTGGACGACCACGCGCTCGCGGCCCGGCTGTCCTACTTCCTGAGCCGGACGACCCCCGACGACGAACTCCTCGGGCTCGCGGCCGACGGACGACTCGCGGCCGACGACGTCCTTCGACGGCAGACCGAACGGCTCCTCGGCGACCCACGGTTCGAGCGGTTCCTCGTCGATCTCGCCGACAACTGGCTCGACCTCCGCGAGATGGACTTCACGGTGCCGGACCGTCGGCTGTTCCCGGAGTTCGACGACTACCTGCGGTACTCGATGCCGCTGGAGACCCGGGCGTTTCTCCGTGAACTCGTGGAGTCGAACCGGCCGGTGACGAACCTCGTGAAGTCGGACTTCGCCATGCTGAACGGCCGGCTGGCCGAGCACTACGGACTGCCGGCCGTTCCGGGGGCGACGATTCGGCGGGTCCCGTTGCCGGCGGGCAGCCGCCGCGGCGGTCTGCTGTCGCAGGGCAGCATCCTGAAGGTGACGGCGAACGGGACGAACACGTCGCCGGTCACGCGAGGGGCCTGGGTGATGGAGCGGTTGCTCGGCGAGACGCCCCCGCCGCCGCCGCCCGGCGTCCCCGGCGTCGAGCCCGACGTCCGCGGGGCGTCCACGCTGCGGGAACTCCTCGACAAGCACCGCGACCAGGAGAACTGCCGTGCGTGCCACGCGAACATCGACCCGCCCGGCTTCGCGCTGGAGTCGTTCAACCCGATCGGCGGGTTCCGTGAACGGTACCGTTCGCTCGGCGGCGGCGACCGCGTCGACCGAACCGTGCTGGGCCGCAAGGTGAACTACCGGCTCGGCCCGGCCGTCGACGCGTCCGGCCAGCTGCCGGACGGCCGCGACTTCGACGGGTACGAGGGGTTCCGCGACCACCTCGCCGCCGACCCCGACCGCCTCGCCCACACCCTCGCCGAGAAGCTGCTCGTCTTCGGCACGGGCCGCGAGATGGGCTTCTCCGACCGCCCCGAGATCGCCCGAATCGTCGCCGAGTCCGCCAAACGCGGCCACGGGGTTCGCGACCTGATTCACCTGGTCGTGCAGAGCGAGATCTTTCGGAGCAAGTGACGAGATCGGGTGATGGGGGGCGAGGGTGAGAGGAGGGGGCTCGTCCGATCGCATTCGGATCTGGAGGTGTACCAGCGAGCGTTCGAGCTGGCGATGGAGCTGTTCGAGCTGTCCCGGACCTTCCCCCGAGAGGAGACCTACTCCCTGACCGACCAGATTCGCCGGTCGACACGCTCGGTGTGCACCAATCTGGCCGAGGCTTGGCGGAAGCGGCGATACGAGGCCGCCTTCGTTGCCAAGTTGAGTGACGCGGAGACGGAAATGGCGGAGACCCAAGTCTGGATTCAGTTCGCCACGAAGTGCGGATACATCGAACGCGACGCAGCAACCAGCCTCTACAGACGATACGATCAAGCCATCGGCATGATCGTCGGGCTGATCAGAAATCCCAAACCGTGGCTACTACCCCGCGGAGAAACGCAATGACCTCATCTCCCCATCCCCCCACCCCCCGATCCCGACACCGCCACCTCGACCGACGCCTCTTCCTCAAGGGGGCCGGCGCCAGCGTCGCGCTTCCCTTCCTCTCGGCCATGACGTCTGCCCGGGCTGCCGACCAGGACGGGCCGCTGCCGCGGTTCGTCGCCATCTGCGGTGGGCTCGGCTTCCACGCCCCGTTCCTGTTCCCCGAGCAACCGGGAGCGGACTACGCACTGACGCCGTACCTCGAGAAGCTCGCCGCGCACCGTGACCGGTTCACGCTGTTCTCCGGCTTGTCGCACCCGGAGCAGAACGGCAACAACGGCCACGCCTCGAGCCTGACGTGGCTGACGTCGGCCCGTCGACCGGGACTCGCCGGCTTCAAGAACACCGTCTCGCTCGACCAGATGATGGCCGAGCACCTCGGCGGGGCGACGCGGTTCCCGTTCCTCTGCCTCGCCAACGACGGCGGATCGCTCTCCTGGACGCCCAACGGCATCAACATCCCCTCCGAACAGTCGCCTTCGAAGCTGTTCAAGCAGCTGTTTGTCGAGGGGACCGAGAGCGAGGTTCGGAACCAGCTCCGTGAACTCCGCCGCGGTCGCAGCATCCTGGACACCGTCCGCGGCGACGCGAAGCGGCTCGACGGCACGCTCGGGCCCCGCGACAAGCACAAGCTCGACGAGTACTTCACCGCCATCCGCGACCTCGAACGCCGCATCGGGCAGTCCGAGGAGTGGACCACGCGGCCGAAGCCGAAGGTCGCCTACGAGGAGCCGCGCGACGTGGCGGACCGGCTCGACGTCGTCGCCAAGCAGCGGCTGATGTACGACATGATGGTGCTCGCCCTGCAGACCGACTCGACGCGGGTGATCACCCTCTCGCTCGGCGGCATGAACGCCGTCCCCAGCAACATCCCCGGCGTGAAGACCGACTGGCACAACCTCTCGCACCACGGCAAGGACGAGGAGAAGATCGACGAGCTCCGGCTCATCGAGCAGGCCGAACTCGTCGAGTTCAACCGCTTCCTCGACCAGCTCGTCGCCCTCGAGGAACGGGGCCGCACGCTGCTGGACCACACGGCGGTCCTGTTCGGCTCGAACCTCGGGAACGCCTCCTCGCACGACTGGCACAACCTGCCGATCCTCGTGGCCGGGGGCGGCTACCGGCACGGTCGTTACGTCGCCCACGACGCGAAGGACAACACGCCGCTCTCGAACCTGTTCGTCTCGCTCGGCCAGCGGATGGGCCTCGAGATCGGCGCGTTCGGCAGCAGCACGGCCGCCGGTGTCCGCGGGCTCGACCCGGCTTGAACGCCACGCCCAGCGACCGTCGTGCGCGACTCCGGCGATCGAGCCTTCACAACCGGTCGCTCGTGCTGTTCGAGCCGCCGGACCGGCCACCGGTTCCGTGGGGCAACGGAACGGCGTTCGCCTACACTTCAACATGCCCGGACGGCTCATTACGCTGGTAGGACCACCGTGTGCGGACCCGCACGCGCTTCGACGAGACCCACCCCGCCTTCGGATACCACGATGCACCGAACCGATCTCGCACGACGTCCTCTCGCGAGGCTGTTGACCGTCGCCCTGTCCGTGTTCGCACTCGGCACGTCCGCCGACGCGGCCGACAAGTTCGCCTTCCAGAAGGGCGACGTCGTGTCGATCGTGGGGAACGGCCTCGCCGACCGGATGCAGCACGACCCGTGGGTCGAGACGGTCCTGCAGCACCACCTGAAGGGGATGGACGTCAGTTTCCGGAACATGAGCTTCTCCGGGGACAGGGTCAACAAGCGGCCTCGGAACCAGGGCTTCACGAACGACGAGCAGTACCTGCAGCACGTGAAGCCGGACGTGGTCTTCGTCTTCTACGGCTACAACGAGTCTTGGGCCGGCCCGGACGGGGCGGAGGCCTACAAGGGCGAACTCGTCAAACTGGTGAACCGGTACCGTGCCCTGCGGAAGAAGGACGGCGTCGACGCGCGCTTCGTGCTGTTCAGCCCGATCGCCTTCGAGAACACGGGCGACCCGAACCTCCCCGACGGGACGGTTCAGAACACGAACCTCGCCGCCTACACGGCTGCCACGCAACGAGCGGCCGCCGAGGCCGACGCGACCTTCGTCGACCTCTTCTCGCCGACGTTCCAGCTGTTCCTCTCCAGCAAGGACCAGTTGACGTTGAACGGGGTGCACCTGAACGCGACCGGCTACAAGCGGTTGGCCGCCGTGATCTCCCGCCGCCTGCTCGGCAAGCAGCCGCCGAAGCTGAGCACTCTCGACGATCTGTACTCGGCGGTCGAGGAGAAGAACTGGACCTGGCACAACCGCTACCGGGCGACCGACGGCAACGACATCTGGGGCGGCCGGTCCGGGCTGCGGTTCGTCAACAACCAGAGCAACGCCGACGTGCTGAAGCACGAGCTCGTCATGCTCGACGTGATGACGGCCAACCGCGACAAGGCCGTTTGGGCCGCGGCGAAGGGCGAGACGTACGAGATCGACGACTCGAACGTCCCGCCGCCGGTCGAGGTGATCTCGAACGTGGGCGGCGGCAGCAAGAGCTCCAACCCCAACAAGGAGGGCAGCCTCGAGTACCTCAGCCCCGAGGAGAGCCTGAAGAAGATCGACGTGCCCGAGGGCTTCGAGCTGAACGTCTTCGCCTCCGAGAAGACGTTCCCCGGACTCGCCAACCCGGTGCAGATGCAGGTGGACGCCCAAGGCCGGCTGTGGGTCGCGTCGTGGAACACCTACCCGAAGTGGGAACCGCTGAAGTCGATGGACGACAAGCTGATGATCCTGGTCGACACCGACGACGACGGGGTGGCCGACGAGAGCAAGATCTTCGCCCACGTCCACAACCCGCTCGGCTTCGAGTTCTGGGGCGGCGGGGTCGTCGTCACCTCCGGACCGGACCTGCTGTTCCTGAAGGACACCGACGGTGACGACGTCGCCGACGTCCGCTACCCCATCCTGCAGGGGCTCGGCACGTCCGACACGCACCACGCCGCGAACAACATCGTCTACGGGCCCGACGGCGGCATCTACTGGCAGTCGGGCATCTTCCTCGTGCACAACCACGAGACCCCGTGGGGGCCCGGCCTCAACATCGGGGCCTCCGGCATGTACCGCTTCGACCCGCGAACGTTCGCCATCACGCCGCACGCCGGCAACTCGCCCAACCCGCACGGCACCGCCTTCGACTACTGGGGCTACCTGTACGCCAACGACGGCACCGGCGGGCGGTCCTACCAGGTCCGGCCGGAGGGCAAGGGCTTCAAGATGTTCAAGCTCCTCGAGAAGGAGTTCCGTCCCGTCGCCGCCAACGCCGTCGTCTCCTCCTCCCACTTCCCGGAGGACATGCAGCAGGACTTCCTGATCTGCAACACGATCGGCTTCCTCGGCGTGAAGCAGTACGACCTGGACCGGGACGGCGACGAAAAGAACCGGAAGTTCGGCGAGGTCTGGGGCACGCCGGTGAAGGCGCTGCTCGACAGCCGCGACCGGAACTTCCGCCCGACCGACGCCGTCTTCGGCGCCGACGGGGCGCTGTACGTCTCCGACTGGCACAACGCCATCATCGGCCACATGCAGCACAACATCCGCGACCCCAACCGGGACAAGGTGCACGGCCGCATCTTCCGGCTGACCGTGAAGGGCCGTCCGCTGCAGGAGCCGGTGAAGATCGCCGGCGAGCCGATTCCCGCGTTGCTCGAGAACCTGAAGCACCCGGTCAACGGCATCCGCCACCGCACGCGGGTCGAGTTGAGCGCTCGCGACTCCAATGAGGTCCTCGCGGCCGCCGTCGAGTGGGCAAAGGACTTCGACGCGAACGACGAGAAGGAGGCCCACCACCTGCTCGAGGCGCTCTGGCTGCACCAGCAGCACAACGCCCGCAACCAGGAGATGCTCGACAAGCTGCTGAACTCCGAGGTCCAGCACGCCGTCGTCGCCGCGAAGACCGTCCAACACTTCTGGACCAACGTCGACACGACCGGCTCCACCGGCTTCGTCGCCCCCGCGGAGATCGAAGTCGTCGAGTTCGAGACGCCGAAGCGACTCAGCCCGGCCGATCAGAAGGTCTACCAGTTGGGGGCCGAGGTCTACCAGCGGGAGGCCCACTGCATGACGTGCCACCTGCCGCACGGCAAGGGGAACGGCATCACCTACCCGCCGCTCGTCGGCAGCCCGTGGGTGAACGGCAGCGAGGACCGGCTGGTGAAAATGGCCCTGCACGGCATGTGGGGCAAGATCACCGTCAACGGCAAGACCTACGACCCGGCCCGCGGCGTTCCGCCGATGACGGCCTTCAAGAACCTGCTGAACGACGAGGAGCTTGCCGCGGTCCTGACGTTCGTCCGGAACACGTGGGGGAACGAGGCCGCGCCGGTCAGCGCGGAGACGGTCGCCCGCATCCGCAAGGAGACGAGCAGCCGCGACCGGTTCTGGCGGCCCGAGGACCTGCTGGCCGAGCACCCGCTGGAGGCGGCCCTCGTGCTCTCCAGCATCGGCATCGACTCCGAGGGCTTCTCGAACAAGAAGCTCGAGGACGAACTGCTGAGCACGCCGTCGGCCGAACTCGCCAAGGTCGCCCTGGCCGAGGGTGACGTGGAGCGGGGCAAGACGCTGTTCTACAAGTCGGCCGCCGCCTGCTTCGCCTGCCACGACCCGCCGGCCGGAGCCGTCCGGCTCGGTCCGAATCTCGCCAAGATCGAGAAGAAGCTCAGCGGCGAGGAACTCGTGGACTCCGTGCTGCGGCCGTCGAAGCTGATCGACAAGGCCTTCGCCCAGGTGGTCGTCGTGACCGTCGAGGGCAAGCAGTTCACCGGGGTCCGGCTCGAGGAGGACGACGAGAAGATCGTCCTCAAGAACCTCGCGCAGCCGGAGCCGATGACGATCGCGAAGAAGGACGTCGAGGACGTCGCCGAGTCGAAGACCTCCATCATGCCGGCCGCCCTCACGCGGCAGCTGAAGAGCCGGCAGGAGTTCAACGACCTGATGCGATACGTGCTCGAGGTGCGGAAGCGCTGACGGAACTCGGTCTTCCGACAGCCTGCGAAGTTCGGGGGCGACGTGTTTCTCGCGAGAGAAGCCGTCGCCCCCGCTCTCGTTCCCGCCCGCCCGAAGTTCACTCCGCGAGGCAGGCGAACTCGGCGAGGGCGGCTTGGGCCACCGGTTGGGGGCAGGACCAGACGAGGAAGAACATCGCCTCCCGCACGGCCCGTTCGGCCGGGTGGCCGTGGACGTACCCGGCTCCCTTCGTCGCCGTCAGCAGGGCCTGCGAGGTTCGCAGCACCAGCGAGTTGGCCCGGCGACGGATCTCGGCCGCCGTCAGTCCGCATTCCTCGCCTTCGCCGACCAGCCGGTACAGGTCGCTCTCCAACGCGTCCCGCTCCGCGGTGAGCGAGTCGTGCGACTCGACGAGATCGGCCCGGCGGCCGGCCTCCTCGCCGAGGAGGAGCAGCGAGCCGTCGGTCGCGCCGAGGGCCAGCGCGGAGGTCATCACCGAGCCGGTTCCCCCGCCCGTGCCGCTCGTCATCACCTTCTCCACCGGCCCGG
>JANQQW010000360.1 GCA_028284885.1 Planctomycetaceae bacterium | reverse complement strand
CTGGAGGCGGCTCGACGCCCGAGCAGTGGGCCCGCGCCCTCCGGCACGACTGGCCGTCCGTCCGACTCGAGGCACGCCGGCGACTCCTCGACGCCGGGGCCCCGGCGGTCGATCCGCTCGCCGCCGAGATTCGCGAGCACCCCGACGTCCAGTACGAGGCGTTCCGCGTTCTCACCCGCATGTACTTCGTCGCCGACGACGCCACGATCGACCGCGTCGATGCGACGCTCCGCGAACTGGAGTCGAGCGGCAACCGTCGGATTCGCGGCCAGGTCCTCGCCTGTTACGTCCGGTCTCGCGACGCCCGCGAAGCGTGGCTGATGCGGCGGTTCCGAGACCTCGGCGTGATGTTCCGCGGAGAACCCGGGGCTCGGCCGCCGGCCGGCCGACGGGTCGCCTACCCGTTCACCGCCGTCGTCGGCGACGCGTGGACCGGCGACGACGAAGAGTTCACGCGGCTCGGCGAGTTCGCTCGGTTGAAGATCCTCCAGGTGCGGAACGACGCGAACGTCTCCGAGGAGGCGATTCGGGCCGTCGAGGAACGAAAGCCGAAGCTCGCGGTCGTCCGCCGCGGGACCGCGTGCATCGGCATCGCCGGCCGCATGCCCCGTCCTCCCTACGAGTCGCTCCGCGTGCTCGGAGTAGATCCCGAGTCGGGAGCGGCGCGTGCCGGCCTCCGGCTCTGGGACCGCGTCGTCTACGTCGGCGGTCTCCGCGTCGACGACGAGGCCGACTTGTACGAGCGGCTCCGCACGGCCGAACCGGGTGATCGCGTGCCGATCCTGATCCTTCGCGACGACGTCTGGACCTGGATCGACCTCGAGCTCGGACACGAGGACGCAAGCGGCTTCTGCCGCTGCACCGATCTCGACGAGCAGGGGGACGGACTCCCCGCGGCGTTGCCGGACTTCGCACGGGAGTGACGCGACCACGAACGGGAGCGACGTCGGTCATGGCGGAGCGAGCGAGCCGATTCCGGAGCCTGCTGCTGCGAGGCGCGTTCGTCGCCGCCGCGGCGTCGGCCGTCGCCGGCGTCGCGGGCTACCTCGTCTACCCGGAGATCGCGGTCGGGGACGCACCGGACGACTGGGTCCGCGCGCTCGACCACGACTGGGAGTCGGTTCGGCGAGCGGCGCACCGCCGGTTGACGGCCGAGGGCCGGTCGTCCGTAGAACCGCTCGTCCGGTCGATCGCGAGTCGCGACGACCCGCAGTACCCGGCCTTCAACGTGCTCACCGAGCTCTACCGCTTCGGCGACACCGCGACGGCCGACCGCGTGGAGAACGGGCTGCGAGAGCTGATGGAGACCAGTCCCCCGAGAGTGCGGGCCCAGGTGCGGAACTGCTTCAACCAGCTGCGCGACGCACGCGAGGAGCGGCTGACGGCACGGGGCCGCGAACTGGGCGCGGTCTTCCGTGGCGTGCCCGAGGAGCGACCGTCGCTCGTCGATCTCCGCTTCCGGCCGTTCACGGCGATCCTGGGGCCCGAGTGGACCGGCGGGGACGAGGGGCTGGAGATGCTCTCCGGCCTGTCGCGGCTCGGCCGCCTGCACGTCGTCGGCGACGCCGGCGTGTCCGACGAGGCGCTCGCGAGGTTCGAGGCCCGGCACCCGCAGGCCGAGGTCGTCCGTCGCGGCCCGGCGGACCTGGGAATCGCCGGCATCGTCGGCGAGGCGAGTGCCTTCTACCTCCGCGTCACCGACGTCGATCCCGGCTCCGGGGCCGAGCGTGCGGGGGTCCGGCACCGTGACTTCGTCGTCTACGTCGACGACGTGCTCGTTGAGTCGTCGCGAGACCTCCACGCACCGCTCGTCGGCAGGCAGCCGGGCGAGTTCGTCCGGATTCTCGTCCGACGTGGGACCCAGTGGCTGTGGCTCGACGTCGAACTCGGTCGCCTCGACCGGCACGGCCACTGCCGACTCGTCGGCAACCCGTCCGACGACGAGCCGGTCGAGCTGCGTCCGCGGTTCTGACCGGCGGGTTCAAGTCGTCGCGGCCGCCAGTTCGCTCGGCGCGGCCGACTCGTCCTCCGAGGTGAACAGCTCCGCGATCACCTCCTCCAGCGGTCGCTCCTGCACCACGACGTCCTCGACGGCGAACTGCTCCAGCACGCCGGACAGGATCTCGCGGATGCGTCCCCGGTCGACCTCGAGCTTCACCTTCGGGCCGATCGTCTCGACGACACGGCCGAAGCGGTCGAGCCCGCCGGGGATCTCGCCGGCGAACGTGAGCACGAGGATCTTGTGGCGGCTGAATCGGTCGAGAATCTCCTCGAGCGGGCCGTCGTGCACGACGAGCCCTTTGTTGATCACGACCGCCCGGCGGCAGAGCGCCTCGACGTCCTTCATGTAGTGGCTCGTCAGCAGGACCGTGATGCCCCGCTCCGCCTGGTAGTACTTCAGGAACTCCTGCACCTTCCGCTGCGAGACGACGTCGAGCCCGATCGTCGGCTCGTCGAGCAGCAGCACCTCCGGCGAGTGGAGCAGGGCGGCGATCAACTCCATCCGCATCCGCTGTCCGAGCGACAGCTCCCGCACCGGCTGGCCGACGAACTCCTTCATGTCGAGCAGCTCGGTCAGCTCGTCGAGCCGGCGGTCGAACCGGGCCCCGTCGATGCGGTAGATCTCCTTGTGCAGCCGAAACGACTCCTGCGCCGGCAGGTCCCACCAGAGCTGGTTCTTCTGCCCCATGACGAGCGAGAACCGCCGCCGGTACGCGTTCTCTCGCTTCCACGGGACGTGGCCGAGCACGGTGGCCGTGCCGGAGGTCGGGTGGATGAGGCCGGAGAGGAGTTTCAACGTGGTCGTCTTGCCGGCGCCGTTCGGGCCGAGGAACGCGACCATCTCGCCCGACTCGATCTGGAAGCTGACGCCGCCGACCGCGTGGACCGGGTCGTACTTCCGCGAGAACAGCCCCTTCACGGAGGCGAACAGCCCCTCGGCCTTCTTGTAGACCCGGTAGGTCTTTCGGAGATCGGCGACTTCGATGCACGGCATGAGGGCATGGTAGGCGGCGGCCCCGAGCGAATCGAGTCGCGGCCCGGTCGTGCCTGAACCAAAAAACGCCCGGCCCGAGCGAGCCGGGCGTCGTGGGGTTGTTCTCGTCGAACGACTCTCAGCGGTTGCCGGCGGTGCGGCGGTCGCGGAGGAGTTCGGCGTAGTCGGCGGCGATGGAGAGCAGCTCGTCGTTGTAGTGCCCGTCACGGAGCACGACCTTCGACTCCTCGACCGTCGCCTGCTCCTCCTCGTCGTCGGAGTCCCCCTCCTCGCGTTCGGCACGCAGGGCGGACTCCTCCAGCGGGATCGACTTCCGCTGCTTCCGCTCGAGGTAGTCCTCGATCTTGTCGAGGTCCTCGCGGAACTTGGCGGCCTTCTTCACGCGGTCGTTGCTGGCGGCCTTCAGCCGGCTGATGACGTCGGCCGAGACGAGCTTGTAGTCCTGGTGCGGCGTCGGTTCGATCTTGTCGAACTCGAGCGCGTTCTCCAGGAACGACTCGCCGAGGTCCATGTGGTCGATCATCGAGGGGATCACGATGTCCGACGGGACGCCCTCGTTCTGCGTGCTGTGGCCGTTCACGCGGTAGAACTGGCTGATCGTCAGCTTCAGGGCGCCGCGGCGCTTCTGCGGGGTGACGAGCTGGAAGAACTGCTTGCCGACCGGCATGACGTTCTGCACGGTCCCCTTGCCGTGGGTGGTGGTGTCGCCGACGACGATGCCGCGGCCGTAGTCCTTGATGGCCCCGGCGAAGATCTCCGAGGCGGAGGCGGAGAGTCGGTTGCAGACGACGACGAGCGGTCCGTCGTAGGCGGCTCCGGCGTCCTTGTCGTCGTGCGACTTGATCTTCCCGTCCTGCTCCTTCACCTGCACGACCGGGCCCTTGTCGATGAACAGCCCGGTCACCTCGATCGCCTCCTGCAGGGCGCCGCCGCCGTTCATGCGGAGATCGACCACGACGACGTCCACGCCGCCCTGCGTGTCGAAGTCCTTGAGCACCTTGCGAACGTCGCGGGCCGTGCTCTTGAAGTCGTCGATGCCCCGCTGGGCCCCGCGGAAGTCGCGGTAGAAGGAGGGAATGTTGATCACGCCGACGCGGCCGCGACGGCCGTCGAGCCGCTCGCCGAGGTCGATCACCTCGCCCTTCACCTCGGACTGGGTCAGCTCGATCCGCTTGCGGGTCAGCTCGTAGACCTCGATCTTGCCGGTGTCGGCCTTCTTGGTCTGCAGCTTGACGACCGTCCCCTTCTTGCCGCGGATGAGGCGGACGACCTTGCTGAGCTTCATCTCGACGATGTCGGTGAACTCGTTTTCGTCCTCCTGGGCGACGCCGATGATCTTGTCGCCGACTTCGAGCCGTCCGTCGTCGTCGGCCGCTCCGCCCTTCACGATCTGGGCGACCGTCGTGTAGCCGTCCTCGGCACGCAGGGCCGCGCCGATTCCCTCCAGCTGCAGCTCCATGCTGATGCGGAAGTCGTCGAGCGTCTCCGGCGACATGTAGCTGGAGTGCGGGTCGAAGCAGTGGGTGAGGGCGGAGAGGTACATCTCCAGCACCTCGTTGTCCTCGGTCTGCCCGGCGGTCGTCACGATCGCCTTGTACCGCTTGTGCAGCCGCTCGCGGGCGTCCTTCAGCTCCGTGCCGTCGATCTTCAACGACAGCAGCTCGTACTTCACGCGGCGACGCCAGCGGTCGTCGAGCTCGGCCTGCGTCCGCGCCCACGGGAGCTTGTCGTTGTCGGTGGCGAGCGACTCCTCGACGGAGAAGTCGTGCTCGGCGTCGATGATCTCGTGTGCCCGCGTGACCCGTTCCTTCATCCGCTTGATGTACAGGTCGAAGGCGTTGAAGGCGAAGCTGGTGTTCCCCTGCTGCAGCAGGTCGTCCAGCTGCGTGCGGAACTTGGTGAAGCCCTCGACGTCGGAGGCGGTGAGGTACAGCTTCTGCGGGTCGAGAACCTTCAGGTAGCGGTTCAGCAGCCGCGAGGAGATGTCGTCGTCGATCTGCTCCTGGCTGACGTGGTAGTTCTCGACCATCTCGCAGACGAGCTTCGTCGTCGTCTCGGTGGCGGTCCGCTCGGCCGACAGGAGGCGGGCGGAGATGGTGGTGGCGATGAGCGCCAGCATGCCGATGGTGAGGGTGGTCGCCGTGCGAGAGGGCTTACCGATGGTCATGGAGCAGAACCGATTCGGGGGTGAGAAGGCGAAGCCGATGGCGAGAACGCATCGGCGGGTCGGCAATTGGGAGATCGTATCGGAAGGGCCCGAGGGGGGCAAGAGGCGTCTCGCGCGGCCGTTCGGCGCATGCTCCACGCCGGGCGGGTGTTACGAAGAACGCGGAATCGCGGGAAACGGCCGTTCCGGCGGTCCGCTCAAGCCGACACGCACCGGTTGACCGACTGTCCGTCGTGCAGGTGCAGCTGGTTGCGTCCCCGCTTGCGGGACCGGCGGAGGGCGTCGCCCACGCGGCCCAGCAGCAACGGCAGGTTTTCGCCGGGATGACACAGGGCCAGTCCGAGACTCGTGGTGACGAGCACCTCCGGACCGGTCGGCTCCACGTGGAAGCGGTGCTGGCGAATGGTGTCCCGTACCGTGCAGGCCACCTGCTCGGCCGCCTCCGGACCGACGTCCGGGATGAGCACGGCGAACGTGTCCTGGGTGTACCGGCAGACGAGGTCCTGGTCCCGCACGCCGTGCAGCAGCATGCGTCCGGTCGTCCGCACGAACGTGTCGGCGGCCGCGGGCCCGAAGCGCTGCTTAAGACCGTCCAGCTTGTCGATCTCGACGAGCATCACGCCGAACGACGTGGGGGCCCGGTTGGCCGAGTCGAACAGGTTGGCGAGATTCGTCTCGAACGCCCCGCGGGTCGGCAGCTCGGTCCGGTCGCAAACCGGCTCGCGGACCCACTCGACCGCGAACGGCTCCGGCTTGGGGCTCGGCTTGGCGGTCGGACCGGTCGACGTCGTCTCGTCGTCCTCCGTCACCGGAGCGGGGGTCAGGCTCTTCACCGCGTCGGCGAGAACCGAGAACAACCGGCTGCGTCGGCGGTCGATCTTCTCGGTCTGGTCGGTGCTGAGCCGACCGTTCGGGAATCGCCCGAGGGCGGCCGACAGCGACTCGGCCTGCTGCATCGTCTCGAGCAACGCATCGACGAGACCCGACAGGTGCCGGCGGGCTCGGGCCAGCGTGCGGGCCGGTTCGGCGCGTCCGTACTGCCACCCGGCGACGAAACCGAGGACGGCGGCCGACAGGGCGGCCGTGCCGCAGAGCAGGCTGAGTTGCAGGAGCGAGAACGACATACCGTGTCACCGATCGGGAACGGCCCAGCCGTACTCTAGCTCTCCGATCCGCGCGCGGCCCCGGCACGGGCGACGATCGGCGGACCCGTCGTGCGGACGGCGACGGTCCTGTCGGTTCTGCGACCGCCCCGGTCAGCGGTCCTTGGCCGCCGCCCGCGTCGGGGCCGCGGACTCGACGAAACGCGACGCCTTCACTAGCGCCTCGTCGGCCCCGGCGAGCTTCTCGCGGAGCGACGTCTCCGAGACGAACATGAACGAGAGTTGCCGGCCGGACGGAGCCGCCACGAGGTAGTACGTCCACGTCATCGGCGTCGGCTCGGTCTGCTCGTCGGTCGCGACCGCGTTCTTGCCGGCGGCCACCACGCGGTAGACGAAGCGGTCGTCGCCCACGTCGACCTTGCCGCTCGACTCGATCCGGTCGAGCTTCTCGCCGAGCGAGCGGGCGACGTCGTCGCGGAACCGGTCGACGTCGGTGTGCTTGCCGGGGCCGGCGGAGGCGACGCGGGTGACGTTGCACTGGGCGAGCAGGCTGCCGTTGCGGACACAGCGGAGAAACGCCACGCGCTTCGTCTGGTGGAACACGTGCCACGTCCGGTCGAGCAGCAGCTCTGCCTCCCACGGAAGCTGGTGGGCGATCAGCAGCGACCGCGGGTTCGGCTGCAGCGGGATGCCGCGGGCGTACTCGGCGCTCACGCCGGTCTCCTCGGCCGTGACGCGACGGTCGACGACGACCTTCGCCTTCACGTCGAGGCCGGGGCTGACGGGGCCGATGGTCCGCTCGTCCCGCTGCGTCAGCTCGACGTGCGTGACGAACGCGTTCTCCACGTCGAACAGGTAGTGCCCCTCGATCGCGAGGTCGACGACCGAACCGTCGACGGCTCCCTTCATCGTGCCGGCGAAGTCGACGCGGGCGACGTTCTTCTCCAGCGACGCGAACTGGCAGGGCAACTCGGCCTTCTCCACCGCCTCCAGGCCGGTGAGCATCTGCACGGCCCAGTCGGGGGCCACCCACTCGTCGCCCACGCTCCGCTCGCCACCCGGCAGCGTCGCGACGATCGCCAGCGGGTCGCCCGGCACGTCGAGCAGGTTGAACTCGCGACTGGAGAGGGCGAAGTCCGGGGCGTGCACGCGGACCCCGGTCCGGAGCCCGTCCACCACGAAGGTCCGGCGGTCGGCGGCGAGGTTCGACGTGCTGACCGTCCCCTCGACGTCGATCCGCGCCTCGGCCACGTCGTACCGTCGCACCTCTCGGAGGGCCCGGGCGTCTCGGCCGGCCGGCGGGAGCCGGCGGCTGCGGTACGCGTACTTCGAGCGGACCTCGAGGTCGAGCCCCTGGGCCACGCCGCCGATCCCGCGGGTCTTCAGAGCCCC
>JANQQW010000270.1 GCA_028284885.1 Planctomycetaceae bacterium | reverse complement strand
TTGGCGTCGCGAAGGAACTTCAGCCCCTTGGCGACGGCCTCGTCGTCCTTGTCCGACCCGGAGTTGAGCATGGCGAGGACGCCGAGGCAGGTGACGCCGACGCGGTGGCCGCCCCCCGCCGTCCAGGACCCGTCGCCGTTCTGCTGGCCGACGAGGAACCGCCGGGCCCGCTTGATGCCGGTGAGCACCTGCTCCGCGGTGACCTCGCGGGCGTGCGCCTCGGAACCGACGCCGGCGAGCGGCAGCGACTCCGAGAAGAGGACGAGCGCTCCGAGGAGGCAGACGGTGGGGATTCGCACGGCAGGCTCCGTCGCGGCAAGGGGCAGGGGCGATCAGGCTGAACAGCGGCCCCGTGATTCATCTTAGTCGGCCGGGTGTTGGCCCGACAGACGCGATTGGCGTATCGTGCGGTTCGCGTGGTTCTCCTGCCTTCCGGAGAGGGTGTCGTGGTCGTCCTGCGAGTTGCCGTCGTCATGTGTGCTGCCAGCGTCTCGTCCGCGGCCGACCCGTACGAGACACGCGAGATCGAGTACACGGGCGGGCCGTACGAGAGCGAGGTGTTCCGGTACCGGTTGCTGAAGCCGGCGAACGTGGAGGCGGGGAAGACGTACCCGCTGGTCCTGTTCCTGCACGGGGCCGGGGAGCGGGGCAGCGACAACGCGAAGCAGTTGAAGTACCTGCCGCAACTGCTGGCGACCGACGCGTACCGCGAGAAGCTCCCGTGCTACGTGCTCGCCCCGCAGTGCCGGAACGGCAAGCAGTGGGTGAACGTGCCGTGGGGCGACGTCGAGTCGTCGCCGCTGCCGAAGGAGCCTTCGCACCAGTTGCGTGTGGTGACGTCGATTCTGGAGCGGACGCTGAAGGAGGAGTCGGTCGACCGGGACCGGATCTACCTGACGGGGCTCTCGATGGGAGGCTTCGGCACGTGGGACCTCGCGGCGAGACGTCCCGAGTGGTTCGCGGCCGTTGCCCCCGTCTGCGGAGGTGGCGACGAGGCGACGGCGAAGACGTTGGCCGACCTGCCGGTCTGGGCGTTCCACGGCGGGGCGGACAACGTGGTGAAGCCGGTCCGCTCGCAGCGAATGGTGGCGGCCGTCAAGGAGGCGGGCGGCGAGCCGAAGTACACCGAGTTCCCCGGCGTGGGCCACAACTCGTGGACGCCCGCCTACGAGAAGACGGAGCTGCTGAGCTGGATGTTCGAGCAGCGACGGAAGGCCGGGAACGAGTAGCAGGGCGGGGGCGTCGTAACGGAGCCGGCCGTCCCGACCACCTGGGAGACGACGCCGGTTTCGCCGCTCCTCTTCACCCGTCGGGCCGGATCGGTGACAATCCGGCGAGTCTCGGACGACGTGAAGGGATCTCGAACGTGCCGCTGAAGACCGACTCCGTCGAGGAACCGGCGATCAACCTGACGCCGATGATCGACATCGTGTTCCTGCTGGTGGTCTTCTTCATGGTCGGGGCCCGCTTCTCCGAGCTGGAGCGGCGCGTCGACGTGAAGGTCCCGACGGTGGCGGACGTCTCGACGCGATCGGACGAACCGGACGCGTTGGTCGTCAACGTGACCGAGGACGGCACGATCGAGTTCGACGGGCGGGAGCTCTCGGCCGAGGAACTGGAAGAGGAGATGCGGAAGGCCAAGGGGAACTTCCCCGGCCAGGCGGTGCTGGTCCGCGGCGACCGCGAGGGCCGGTACCAGAACGTGATGGACGCGCTGGCGGCCTGCCATCGTGCGGGCATCGCGAGCATCTCGCTCGCCCACCGGGTCGGGAAGGAGCCCGCACCGTGAAGCAGGCACTCGACGACCTGTTGGCCCGACTGCTGGAGGGGACCGGACTCGAGTCCGGCGACCTGCTGCGGGCGCTGCTGATCGTCGGGCTCGCCTTCTCCCTGTTGCACCTGTTGACGATGCTCGTCACCCGCTGGGGGGACAGCCGGCCCTCGACGAAGGCGTTCGTCTTCTCGCTGCTGGTGCACCTGACCTGCGTGCTGGGGCTCGTCGGCTTCAGCCCGGACAAGCTGGGGCTCGCTCCGAAGAACGAGGAGACCGAGCCGCCGCCGATGGAGATTCGCGACCTCGTCTTCGAGGACTCGGCCCAGCCGCCGAACCGGGACTCCGGCAACAGCCCCCGGTTCGACCGGACGACCGACCCTGTCGAGGTCGAACCAGAGCGGAGCGAGACCCGACCGCGTGAGGAGATGCGGGTCGAGGATCCGGACCGCACCGCGCCCCGTCCGGAACCGGAGAACCGGGAGTTCGCGGAGGCGACGTTCGACCCGAACGAGTTGATCGACCGACCCGACACGCTGCGGGTCGCGAGCGACGACCCGCGGCTCGACCAGCCGAGTGTTCCGAAGCTGCAGGCCCCACGGGCCGAGCGGCGGGAGGAGCGGTCGGTGGAGACCGGGGCTCGGCGAAACGAGATTCGCGACCGCGGGGGGATCGTGCCGGAGGTCGAGAAGTCTCTCGCCGAGAGGGGGTCCGTCCTGGAGGAGAGCGCGGAGTTCAAGTCGCCCGACCAGCGGATCGCCATGCTGGAGTTCGACGATCCGAGCGCGCTGTTGAAGCGCGGACCGATCGGCGACCGGATCGACCTGAATTCCGGTCCGGTGCCCGCGCTCGACGACGTGGAGATCGGGACGAACACGCCGAACACGGCCGAGGCGGGCCCCGGGGGCGAGCCGGCACCGCGAAAGGCCCTGTCGCTGCAGGGGACCGACGACGACCGGCCCAGCATCGGCATCGACGTGGAGAAGGGGACCGTCGCCGGAACGACGACGCTGCCTCCGCGGGAGACGGGGATCGGACCGTTGGCGACGGCGAACCTGCCGTCCGGACTGAGCGACGTGCCCGACCGGCTGAGCACGCCGAACGTCGCGCCGGGCGAGTTGAAGGACGTGGTCCCCGTCCTGCCCGGGCGGCCGCGGCTCGACCGGGAGAAGCGAGCCGAGATCGCACGCCGGTTCGGCGGGTCCGACGAGACCGAGCGGGCCGTGACGATGGCACTCGCCTGGCTCGCCCAGACTCAGGAACCGGCCGGCTACTGGGACGCGGACCAGCACGGAGCCGGCCGCGTGCGGTACGTGCTGTACGACACCCAGACCGGCGAGGAGAAACCGGTCTCCGTCTCCGTGGCCCGGGAGCGGTACGCCGCGAACCAACGGCTGCCGGAGAACGAACGGCGGATTCGCGTGGTGGACCGAGGCAACGCGGGGGGCAAGGCCGACCCCGGCGTGACGGGGTTGGCGCTGCTCGCCTTCTTCGGGGCCGGGCACACGCCGTTCGACGGCAAGTACGCCTCCACGGTCTCCTCCGCGATCGACTGGCTGGTCTCGCAGCAGGCCGAGGACGGCTCGCTGGAGGGTCAGTCGGAGAAGTATGCCGGGGCGTACGCCCACGCCATCGCCACGTTCGCCTTGGCGGAGGCGTTGAACGTGCACCGCGACTACCTCGTGCCGACGGCCGAGAGTGCCGAGTTGGAACGGGCGGTGCGGGCCGCCGTGCGGTTCTCGCAGACGCGTCAGAGCCCGGCCGACGGCGGCTGGCGGTACGGGCCGTACGTGCGGGGGCAGCTCAGCGACACCAGCATTTTCGGCTGGCAGCTGATGGCCATGAAGAGCGCGAACCGGGCCGGCATCGAGATCCCCCGCCGCACCGAGCAGTTGATGGTAAACTTCCTCGACCGCGGCAAGCTCGGGAAGAGCGGGGGGCTCGCGGCGTATCGTCGCGGCCTGCCCCCCACCCCCTCCATGACGGCCGAGGCCCAGTTCTGCCGCCAGCAGTTCGGCCGCTCGAAGGAGCACCCGCAGAGCCTCGAGGCCGTCGCCTACCTCCGCAAGAACCTGCCGAACCGCGAGGAGTACGACCTCTACTACTGGTACTACGGCACGCTGGTGATGCGGCACCACGGCGGGGACGGCTGGACCGAGTGGAACGACGTCGTCAGCGACCTGCTCGTGTTGGACCAGGTTCGCAGCGGGTCCGAGGCCGGAAGTTGGCCGCCGCGGAGCAAGTGGTCCGGTTACGGCGGACGGGTCTACTCGACGGCGATGTCCGCACTCTGCCTGGAGAGCTACTACCGGTTCTTCCGGCGTGACGGCGAGACCGCTGGCCGCAATCGCTGACGATTGCAGGGGTTGCCGAGTGTTCGGCGCGCGAGCGTTCTCGGCGATTCGTCACAACCGGCACCACCGGACCGCCAGAGTCGCCGTGCCCCACGCATCCTGCCAGAACACCCCATCTTCCCTCAAGGAGTGGTGGGCATCCTCCGATAGACCGAGAGACTGGCCACCCTCTGCAAGGACTGAGAGGCCGTCACGTCCGTCCGGAAGTCCGCCGGGCGTGGGTCGAGTTCGTGGGAGCGTGGCTTCCGAGGCGCCCGCCAAGTGGTCCGGGTGCTGGGGAGTCTCCACGACGAACGTCTCGGAAGGAACGACGCCCAACTCACACGGAAGTCGACCAATACAAGCCATCGCGACGGCCCACTGGAACCCCCGCCGTCGCGTGAATCTCAGAAAGGTGTGACGCGATGACTCGGATCGCAACGAACGTAGCCTCCCTGCGTGGTCTGCGCAACCTGGGAGCTGCCAACAAGCAGCTCGACTCCACCCTGACCCGTTTGTCGACGGGTCTCCAGATCAACAGCGGCAAGGACAACCCGTCGGGCCTCATCGCGAGCGAGACCCTTCGGTTCCAGGTCAGCACGATCGAGCAGTCGATCAAGAACTCGACCCGGGCGAACAACGTGATCGCCACGGCCGACGCCGCCCTCGGCGAGGTCTCCGGGCTCCTCAACCAGATTCGTGGTCTGGTCCAGGAAGGTCTGAACGACGGTGCCCTCTCCCAGTCGGAGAAGGAGGCCAACCAGCTCCAGATCGACACGGCCCTCTCCGCCATCAACCGGATCAGCTCGAACACCTCGTTCGCCGGCGAGAAGCTGATCGACGGCAGCAAGGCGTTCACCACGGCCGTCACCGCCGCCGACTCGGCCAAGCTGACCGACTTCAAGGTCAACCAGGCCCTCCTCGGCTCGAGCACCTCGCTCGCCATCGACGCGACCGTGAACACGGCCGCCGAGAAGGGTGAGCTCGTGTACGCCGCGGGCGACCTCTCCGCCTCCGCCACCATCGAGGTCGGCGGTTCGCTCGGCCAGGAGGTCATCTTCCTCGGCTCCTCGGCGACCAACACCGACATCGCCACCGCCGTCAACGGCGTCTCGGACGCGACCGGCGTCACGGCGACCATCGACGACGGCTTCACCTACACGAAGGCCGCCGTCGCCGCCTCGGCCAGCTTCGACCTGACCGGTGGTGCGACCGACCCCGACTTCACGCTGACCCGGAACACCGCCGGCAGCGACACCGACCTCGGCGGCACGATCGACTTCGTCCTCGCCGATCCCGGCGGGAACAACGTCAGCGAGTCCGTCGCCGTCACCGACGACGGCTCGGGCAACAAGACGATCACCGTCACCGCCGCCACCGACGGTACGGGCACCATCACCTCGACCGTTCAGTCGGTCACCGACCTGATCAACAACAACGCCGAGGCGAGCAGCCTGGTCACGGCGGCGGCCGTCGCCGACACCACGACCGTCGTCACCGCCCAGGCCTCGACCGACCTGACCGGCGGCCTCAGCGAGGGCAACCTGACCTTCAGCGACGTGCGGGACGGTGGTTCGGGTCTGAACATCGTGATCGCCACCTCGGGTACCGGCTCGGCCGCGACCGTCGCCTTCGACGGCACGACCGCCACCGTCACCGTCGGCTCGGCCACCACGCTCGACACCATCGAGACGGCCGTCAACGGGTCGGCCGCCCTCACCAACATCATCGAGGCCGCCGTGACGGGCGACGGCAACCAGACCGGCAACGTCCTCGCCTCGACGGCTCTCGCCGACGACGGGGGCCTGCTCCGTCTGACGACCAACGACTTCGGTTCCGCCGAGGAGGTCACGGTCAACGTGCTCAGCGGGTCGTTCGACACGTTCAACGCGGCCGGCACGCTCACCGGTGCCGACGCGGGAACGGACATCGTCGCCACGATCAACGGCCAGGCCGCCCAGGGCAACGGCCTGCAGGCCACGATCCGGTCCTCCGTCCTCGACGCCTCGCTGACCTTCAACGAGTCCTCGAACGTCGCCACCACCAACGCCACCGTCACCGTCACCGGCGGCGGCAGCCTGTTCCAGATCGGGCAGGACGTCTCGACCGCCGGCCAGCTCGGCATCGGCATCGAGGCCGTCACCACCGCCCGGCTCGGCGGACTCTCGGGCAAGCTCTTCGAGCTCGGCACGGGCAACGGCAAGAGCCTCCTCGACGTCGGCGAGAACGGCGTCACCGGCGCCAACCTGGTCGACATCCTCGACGAGGCCCTCGACCGCGTCACGACCCTGCGTGGTCGGCTCGGGTCGGTCCAGAAGAACGTCATCGAGACCAACATCACCACCCTCGGTGTCGCTCTCGAGAACATCTCCGACGCCCGGAGCCAGATCGTGGACACCGACTTCGCCGTCGAGACCGCGAACCTGACGAAGTCGCAGATTCTCACGCAGTCGGGCATCTCGGTGCTCGCCATCGCCAACCAGAACCCGCAGCAGGTCCTCTCGCTGCTCGGGTAGTCCGACGAGTTCCGCCCGACTCCCCGGGAGCAGGGCGGACGGACGAACACACGAAGAACGGCGTTCTCGCAACTCGCGCGGACGCCGTTCTCGCGTTTCCCACCACCGATCCGACACGAACCCGGTTCGAACCCGATCGGCCCCGCGCTACAATTCACTCGTTCGACACGCGTCCGGATCGGGTTCCCGATGGACTTCCGCGGTTCCAAGAAGCCCCCGCCGTACTTCAACCGGCGAGACCAGCTCCGCCTGTTCGCCCTCTGCCTCGCCTTGGCCGTCGTCGGCTTGGCGATTCCGAAGGTTGCCGACCCCTCGTTCTTCGCCTGGATGTTCCCGGGCGACGGCCAGACGGCCGAAGGCGAGCCGACTCCGGCCGTCGAGGAACCCTTGGAACAGGACGACCTCGAACCGGTCGCCGGCCCCGAGGAGTTCCGCGAGGAGCCGCCCGGCGAGTGGATGGCGGGGGTCCGCGACGACACCGTCGGCATTCTCTCGACCGAACACCTGGCCCACTACGGCCTGCTCGCGCGGGCCCGAGCCGCCGATGCCGCCGCGTTCGAGGGGGCCGCCGAAGAACGTCCCTCGCGGTCCGTCTTGATGCACAACCCCGGCCACTACCGGGGGCGACTCGTCACCGTCGAGGGAGAGCTCCTGCGGCTCAACCCGATGGAGGTGCCCGAGCCGCTGCGCAGCGAGTACGGGCTCGGCCGACTGTGGAACGCGTGGATCGCCATGCCCGACGCGCCCAAGAACCCCGTGCACGTGATCGTCACGGGTGTCCCGCAGTCGATTCCGCGGGGTTCGTTCGTGGAGTCGGCCCCGCGGGTCCGGGCCACCGGCTGGTTCCTGAAACGCGAGGCCTTCGTCACCGAGGAGGACCTGACCCGCACCCCGCTGCTTCTCGGCAAGACGGTCGTTCAACTCCGGCAACCGGTGGCCCGCGTGGCCGACCCGGCCGAACTGACCCCCTACCTCGTCGGCTTCGCGATCGCCGTCGCCGGCGGGCTCGCCGGGATGCTGTTCTGGTTCCGGGCCGCGGACCGCAAGTTCGCCAACGCCCACATCGACCACTTCACCACGGCCCCCGAGGGAGCGATCGAGGAACTCGCCGACATCGAGACGGTCGATCCCGCCGAGACGATGCGACGGCTCGCCGAGGAGCATGCCGAGGAGCCGACCGGCTGACGAGTCACGCCCGCTCGAACGGGAACGGAACGACCTCGGCCAGCGACCTCGCACCGACCGCCACGGCGAACAGTCGGTCGAATCCGAGTGCGACGCCCGAGCAGGCGGGCAGCCCGGCCTCCATCGCCGCGAGCAGACGACTCTCGCCCGGCAACGGAGGCAGCCCCTCTCGCCGTCGAACCGCGTTCTGCTCCGCGTTGCGTCGCCGGAGTTCCTCGACGTCCCGCAACTCGTCGTAGCCGTTCGCCAGCTCGATGCCCTCCCAGTACAGCTCGAACCGCTCGGCAACCGGCGGCCGGTCGTCACGCACTTTCGCGAGCGCCGCTTGAGAGTCGGGGTAGTCGAACACGAACGTCGGCCGCACGAGTTTCGGTTCGACCAGTGTCGTCAGCAGCAGGTTCAACCAGCCGTCCCGGTCCTCGAGTCCGGCCGGCGGCGTCACGTCGTGTCGTTCGGCCAACGCCGCCAACGCCGCCACGTGGAGTTCCAGCACCCGGCTCCCGACGTGCCGCTCGAACGCCTCGTCGTACGCCAACCGGTCGAACGGCCGGTCGATCTGCTCCTTCTCCGAGACGGCCTCGAGCACGGCTGCCACGAGTTCCTCCGTGAACGCCATCTGCTCGACGTAGGTGTCGCCGAGTCCGTACCACTCGACCATCGTGAACTCGGGCTGGTGCCAACGCCCGAGTTCCCCCTGCCGCATCACCCGCGAGACCTGCCAGAGTCCGGCCGGCGGATCCTGGTCCTCCGCGAGCGCACAGAGCAGTCGCTTCACGTGGAACTCGGGCGACGTCTGCAGGAACAGCTCGTCCCGCTCGACGCCCGGCTCCGGCCGGAATCGCGTCGTGAACGGGTCGAGATGGGCGTCGACGACCACGTCGTGCGAGAGAATCGGCGTGTCGACCTCGAGGTAGCCACGGCTGCGGAAGAACTCCCGCACGGCGTCCATCGCCAACGCCCGCTTCCGCAGCCGCTCGAGGCAGATCGCCGGCTTCCAGTCGTCTCCGGCGAGCGGCCGGTGTGAGCCGGTCGGATTCGCGCCCCCGCTTCGCTCGACCGGGCGAGCGGCCGGTGTCAGCCGGCCGGTTACGGGTTCCACTCGTTTCGCGCGTCGAACCTCCAGCAACGCGTCACCGGGGGGCTGACATCCCCCGCTCGCTTCGGTGATGGACCATGTCGCCAGCGGTGATCGCTGCTGCTCGACGTACGTGATCGCGGACGCGACCGCCTGTTCGTTCGGCAGTTTGCGTCGCGAGCCGGACTCCGTCCACCACGTCCCGGAGGTCGGCTTTCCGAATCGCCGATTGAGGCGACGGCTGCCGTAGCTCTTGAAGTCGCGGAGTAGCAACTCCGGTTCCGGGTCGCCGGGCACACCGACGACGACGTGCACGTGGTTCGACATGACGGCCGCTGCGAAGAGCGACCAGCCGCGGAAGTCGGCCGTCTCTCGAAACTGCTCGACGAGTGCGTCAGCCTGCTCGACTTCGAGCCGGAAGGCATCGCTCGCCATCCGAAACTCGGCGTACCGTCGGAGCGCCGCGTCATCGGCGTCGTACGGTTCGGTGGGTCGATTGTGGAGGATCTTGTCTCCGTCTGCGTCGCGATGCTCGGACACGAACCCGCGGCGGTCGCCCGGCAACCACGTCCCGTACGTCGTCCAGGTCAGCAACCAGTAGCGGTCGAGTTCGAGTGACATCGCCACGTCCCCGTCGAGCGGCCGGTGTCAGCCGGCCGGATACGGGCTCCACTCGTTTCGCGCGTCGAACCTGCTGCAACGCGAAACCGGGGGGCTGACACCCCCCGCTCGCCCGTGAACGTCATCACGCCGTCGCGACGGGGCGCGCGGCGATCGCCTTGTTGAGGGCCTTCAGGTACGCCCGGGCGGAACCCTCGATGATGTCGACGCTGACCCCCTTGCCGGTGAAGGTCCGGCCGTCGACGTTGACCTCGACGGAGACCTCGCCGAGCGCGTCCTTCCCCTTCGAGACGCTGCGAATCTGCAGGTCCTCGAGCTTCGCGCCGAAGCCCATCACCCGCTCCATCGCGTGCAGCACCGCCTCGACCGGACCACCGCCGGTCGCGGCGTCGCGGTGGTGCACGCCGTTCTCGTCGACGAGTTGCACGGTCGCCGTCGGCACCATGCCCGGACCGGCCATCGCCTGGCAGTGCTCCAGGGTCCAGTAGTCCTTCGTGGTGCCGGTCCGGTTCTCGATGAGGGCCACGATGTCCGAGTCGTAGACCTCCTTCTTCTTGTCGGCGAGGTCGATGAAGTCCTCGAAGACCTGCTGGAAGGTCTCCTCGTCGAGCTCGTAGCCGAGTTGTCCGACGCGGTCGCGGAAGGCGTGGCGGCCGGAGTGCTTGCCGAGCACGAGGTTCGTGCCGACGTAGCCCACGTCCTCGGACCGCATGATCTCGTAGGTCTCGCGGGACTGCAGCACGCCGTGCTGGTGGATGCCCGCCTCGTGGGCGAAGGCGTTCCGTCCGACGATCGCCTTGTTCCGCTGCACCTTCACGCCGGTGATGGTCTGCAGCAGCTGGCTCGTGGGGAACAGCTTCCGCGTGTTGACGTGCGTCTCCGTGCCGTAGTAGTCCCGGCGGGTGCGGAGCGCCATCACGACCTCTTCGAGCGCCGCGTTCCCGGCTCGTTCGCCGATGCCGTTGACCGTGCACTCGATCTGCCGGGCCCCCGCCTCCACGCCGGCGAGGCTGTTGGCGACCGCCATGCCGAGGTCGTCGTGGCAGTGCACGCTGATGACGGCCCGGTCGATGTTCGGCACGTTCTCCTTGAGGTGCGTGATCACCCGGTGGTAGTGGTGCGGCGTGGCGTAGCCGACGGTGTCCGGGATGTTGACGGTCGTCGCCCCGGCGTCGATGGCGGCCGTCACCACCTCGGTCAGGAAGTCGAGCTCCGTCCGCACCGCGTCCTCGGGGGAGAACTCGACGTCGTCGACGAACCCCTTCGCCCGGCGGACCATCTCAACGGCCCGCTCGACGATCTGCTCCTTGCCCATCTTGAGCTTGTGCTCGCGGTGGATGGCCGAGGTGGCGAGGAAGACGTGCAGCCGCTTGTGGGCCGCCCCCTCGAGCGCCTCGGCCGCCCGGTCGACGTCCTCGGCCCGGCAGCGGGCGAGTCCTGCGATCGTGGTCCGGTCCCCGAAGGAGTTGGCGATCTCGCGGACGGCCTGGAAGTCGCCCGGCGAGGCGATCGGGAAACCGGCCTCGATGACGTCCACGCCGAGATCGACGAGCGCCTCGGCGATCTGCAGCTTCTCGGGCTGCGTCATGCTGCAGCCGGGAGACTGCTCGCCGTCGCGGAGCGTCGTGTCGAACACGATGACGGGATCGTCGATCGCGGGGGAGGCGTCGTCGGACATGGTCTCGTCTCTCGGGTCGTGGAGGCCGCCGGTCTTCGGGGGGCCGGCCGCTCGGCCGTGCACGAAAAAACCCCGGGACCGGGAAGGTCTCGGGGTTCTGAATCGCGAAGTTGCGGAACCTAGACCTTCCCTCTCGTAAGGAGGGCAAGCAGAAGGCCAAGGTCGAGTAGGGGCTGCCTGGTCATGGTTCCGTACCGTGGACGCGGTTTCGTCCAGCGGGTTCACGGTAGCCGCGTGGAAATGGGAGGTCAAGAAGAACCGGCGGCCGCGTTGCCACGCAACGCGGACGAGCGCGGAGAGTACGTGGCAGTCGAGAGTCGTGCGGTCTCGCGATCGGTGTCGAAGGCGAGATCGCACGATTGAACACCTGCAGTGCCGACGCCGCGCCCGACTGCGTTGCGTGGCAACGCAGCTACTTCTTCTTCTGCGGCTCGACGCGGATCAACTCGTACGTCCGCTTCACCGGCTTCCGCAGCTTGGCGATCTCGACCTCCTTCGCGGCGACGAGCTTGTCGAACTCGGCGAGTTCGGCCGCGTTGTTCCCCTGCTCGTGCTTCCGGAACAGCGTCAGGTACGTCACGTTCTGCGGCCGCCACTTCAGGAAGTAGAGCCGGTTCTTCTCGACGATCGCCTTGCGAAGGGCCTCGAACTGACTGACTCGGTCAAGGAGGAGTTGCTCGTCGTCCTCGCCAATCGTTGTCCGAGACAGTTCCTCCCCATTGTGCATCCACGCGTAGGTGCCATCGGCAAGGCCCGTGACGACCACGTCACTCGTCCCAGAGAGAAGCGGCTCCGCCTCGATTGTCACTCGGAATCCTCCCTCACCCGCCTCCGCTCGGGCATTGCCCCGAGAAGGACCGCAGAATGTGTCGTCCGCGTTCACCTCCATCCTCCCGTCCTTCACGACGAGGCACACAGAACGCCTCCACCACAGGATCGCCCCGAGTGCTTCCACGGAGTCAAGCCACGTAGGTGTCTTGCCCGCTTTCCGGGGCATCGTATCGCTCAAGAGAAGGTAGGCGACGCGAGGAAACTCGCGTTCGTCGAGCCCCATGCTGGCCCTTGGCGTTCTAAACTCGGAATTCTCGAAAACCGGTGTGGCGAGATCGAAGAAGCGAAACGTCCGTCGCGCGGCGATGGCCGAGATCGCGTCGGCGTAGAGCCGAACATTCTTCAGTTGCGATTGCTCGGCCCTCGTCAGGACTTCGTTACCCAAGTGACCGCCAATCCGTTTCGGCCCATCGTTTGGCCCGATCAACACGAACCGAACGCCCTTCGCGCTCACCTTCTCCAAGTCGTCCAGCAGCTTCTCGTACTGCTTCACGAACGCGGGCAGCCGCTTCTCTCCGTCGAACGCCTCGACGTTGCCGTAGCCGAGGAAGATCACGGTCGGCTTCAGTTCGCCGACGTGCTTGATCATCCGCTGGTAGCCCTTGGCGGGTGGGTCGAACAGGCCGCGGGACTCGGCCCAGACGGTGTCGCCGCTCCAGCCGAGGTTGCGGAACGTGACGTTCCGGTCCGGCCACCGAGCCGTGAGCGCCGCCTCCACGTAGCCGTACCGCTGCATCCGCTCGATCAGCGTGTTCCCGAGGAACACGACCCGGTCCCCGTCCTTCAACTCGAACGCCGGCGGCTCGGCGGGTTCGTCGGCCAGAAGCGGTGCGGCAAAGAACAAGAGCAGAAGCACCTGTAGGGGCCGGACTCCGTGCCGGCCCTGCGCTTGGCAGTCTGAAACCCGTCCCATCATGTCTTCACTCCCGCCTACGCTTCCCAAGGATCAACGATCTGCGAGTACGGCCAGTCCTGCCACCGTTCGACCAACCCCTTCCGCACCGGATTCTCCAACACGTACGCGGCCGTCTCCTCGAAGGGCCGCTGCAAGTCGAACACTCGGTCGTAGCTGCTCCGCTGCCAGAGCGGCCCCTCGAGACCCAGCCTCCACGACTGAGACGTCGTGTAGCTCTTGAACCGCCTGAGATGATCGAGCACGCCCCCCGGAACCTCGCCGCGAGGACTGCCGTCGAAGTGTGCAGCCTGTCGTGCCGTGAGTCGACACAGCAAGTGCAGATGGTCCGGTATCAGGCAGTAGCAGAACAGGATCCAGTCGTAACGCTCGCGTGTCCACATCAGTGAATCGACGACGACATCGGCAAGTCGGTCGTCCGAGAACGGGGAACCGTGATGTCGAGCGCAGACCGTGAAGTGGAACTCGTGGCCGGCATGGGTGTAGACGTCGGCTGGCAGCCGGTGGGACCGGCGTTCGGGGCGGAGCGACTGGTAGTTCGGCACCTCGGTCACGTTGGACGGCCAGTTCGGTCGTTCGAGATGTGCCACGCGCAGGGCCGGCACGGAGTCCGGCCCCTACAGGCGTGGTGCGTCCGTCCGCGGTTCACTTCTTCCGCTTCGCCGGCTTGCCCCGCACCGACCACAGGTCCGTCGGTTCGTGCTCGGCGATCATGATCTTGCGGATCTTCTCGGCGATCTCCGGGTGCTCCTTGGAGACGTCGGTCTGCTCGCCGAGGTCGATCGCGAGGTTGTAGACCTCGATATGCCCGTCGGTGTCGAAGCCTTGCAGCACGCCCTTCCAGTCGCCCATGCGGACGGCCTTCCGGCCCCCCTGCTCGTAGAACTCCCAGAAGAGGAAGTCGTGAGCCCGCTGGTCCTTGCCGAGGCAGGCCGGCAGGAAGCTGAGGCCGTCGGTCTCCGGCAGTTCCTCGACGCCGGCGAGATCGGCGGCCGTCTCCAGGAAGTCGCCGAAGTAGGCGGCGTGGTCACTCGTCTTCCCGGCCGGCACGTGGCCCGGCCAGCGGACGATCATCGGCACCCGGATGCCTCCCTCGTACAACGCCCGCTTGATGCCCCGCAGCGGGCCGTTCGAGTCGAAGAAGTCCGGGTTGTTGCCTCCCTCGGCGTGTGGCCCGTTGTCGCTGGTGAAGAAGACGACCGTGTTCTCGTCCGCCCCGTGCTTTTTCAGCACCTCGAACAACTGGCCGACGTCCGAGTCGAGCTGGCTGATCATGGCCGCCAGCCCCTTCTGCGGCTCGGGCCAGTCCTCGTCGGCGTACTGGCCGTGGCTGGGAATCTCCATGCCCTTCCGCCCGGCCTCGTTGTTCGCGTGCGGCAGCGTCATCGACCAGTACAGGAAGAACGGCTTCGACTCGTCCGCCGCGACCTCGTTCACCCACCTCAGGCAGTGCTCGGTGATCAGGTGGGCCGAGTAGTCGACCTTCTCGCTGGCGACGCCCTGGCCCCACTGGCCCTCCTTCGGAACCACGTTCTTGAGTGGGAACCGCTGGCCGTCCTTGACGAGGAAGGTCGGGTAGTAGTTGTGGGCGTGGTGCTGGTCGAGGTAGCCGAAGAAGGTGTCGAAGCCCTGCTTGGTGGGGATGCCGGTCGATCCCTCGTGGCCGAGCCCCCACTTGCCGAACTGCCCGGTCGCGTAGCCGGCGTCCTGCAGGACGTTGGCGACCGTCACGTGCTCCGGCTTCAGGTTCGTCTTGCCGTTCCCGCGGATGTAGCAGTGGCCGGTGTGCAGGCCCGTCATCAGCACGCACCGGGAGGGAGCACAGACGGTGCTGCCGGCGTAGAAGTCGGTGAACCGCGTCCCCTCGGCCGCCATCCGGTCGAGGTGCGGCGTCTTGATCCGCTCCTGCCCGTAGCAGCCGAGATCCCCGTAGCCGAGGTCGTCGGCCATGATCCAAACGATGTTCGGCCGCTCGGCAGCGTGCGTGGTCGACGGGAGCAGAACGGAGAACGCCGTGAGGACGGCGAGGAGAAGCGGTCGCAGCATCGTGGAGTGCCTCGAAGGAGTCGTCGTGCGGTCGGTCGAGTATCCGGCAACGCGTGGGCGACTGCAATCAGCCGGCGTTCTCGCGGTCGACGCAACCAGAAGCGTTGGAGTCCTGCTTGTGCTTAGCGGTCACTCGCAGGTTGGGCGTCCATCCTCCGGCGACGGCTAAGGGCAAGCAGGATTCAGTGGGTCGATCCGTTGCGCGGCAGACCGGCTATTGAAGCACCAGCCCACCCTCGTCGATGTCGAACGGCACGATCGCGTCGTCGCAGGGGCTGCCGCGGTGTTTGGCGACGTGGAGGGCGCGGGTCATCTTCAGGCCGTCGCGGACCTTGCCCATCAGGACGATCGTGTTCGCGTTCGAGAGCACGTCGCCCGTCTCGATCGGCCGGGCCAGCAGGTCGTCCAGCAGCACCTCGTGACTGGTCAGCAGCAGCAGGCAGCCGACGTCGGTGTGCTCGTAGGCCCGGGCGGCCACCTCGGCCTCGTTCACCCGGTACTTCTCCCGCAGCACGTCGCGGGCGACCCACTCGGACTCCTTCCGCAGGATTTGGTGGTAGACGTAGTCGAAGACGTGCATCTGGAACGACTCGCTCTGCCGATCGACCGGCTCGACGCCGTCCACGACGCACCGCCGCACGCCTTGGGCGAAGTTGCCGTAGAAGAAGGCGACCGTCTGCTGCAGCTTGCGGTTGAGGTCCGCCTTCCACTCCTGCCAGCCCTCGGTGTCCACGTCGCCGCGGGTCACCCGGCGGCCGCTGCGGGCGAAGACGTGCAGGTGGTCCCGCCGCACGGCCTCGCGGTCCCAGAGGTGGGCCGGGTCGAAGTTGTCCTCGATCGGCCAGCGGGTGAGGTCCCAGTCGAACATCCGCTTGGCGTACTCGCCGTGGTGCTGCGAGTCGCCGCGGGTCGTCATGTCGAACAGGATGCCGGTCTCGCCCTCCTGCTTCTCGCCGTGCTTGGCGAACGCGAGCCCGAGTTGCGTCTTCCCGATCCCGGTCGCCCCGAGCACGACGGTCATCGTCCCCGGCAACAGGCCGCCGCCGAGGAGGGCGTCGAGACGTTCGTTACCGGTCTGGAGGCGGCGAGTGGTCATGGAGGCAACGGGGTCACAGAGGGAACAAGGCAGTCGCGCTCCCGATCGGGGCAGCGCGGTGACGGTTCGGACGGCTACGACTCCGGCTTCCCGTCGCCCGACCGCTCCCAAGCTCGCGAGGTGACATCGTACCGGAAGACCGCGGTGGGGTCGGGATGACCGCCGAGCACGTAGACCTGGTCGTTGAGGCGGGCTGTCGCGCCGAAGATCACGGGGTAGCCCTTCGGCAGGGAGCCGAGCGACCTCCAACGATCCTTCTTCGCGTCGTAGTGGAAGATCTCGTCCGGACGCTCGGCGTTCTCTCCCGGTGTGGGGGCGGCCGGCTTGAAGAGCAGCAGGCCGTCACGCACGGCTTCGAGGCCGTCGGACTTCCAGCCACAGGCCACCGGCGCGTCCGCCCGGCTCTCCCACGTCTTCCCGTCGAAGACCCAGTGGCTCTTCCCGCCGAAGTAGTGGCCGACGACGTGCAGCCGATCGCCGAGAACGGCGGTGAGATGAAAGTGGTCCTCCTTCTCGATCCCCGGGAGCGGTGGCCCCGTCGACCAAGAGTTCGACTTCGGGTCGTAGATCTCGACGGAGTGCTCCGCGGCGACGCCCAGGTACGAGCCGACGAGGTACAGCCGACCCTTGAACGCCGCGAGCGAGGTGTTGGCTCGCTTGCGGGGCGGTCGTGCCAGCGTGTTCCACTCGTCCTTCTCGGGATCGTAGCTCCGCAGTGCGGGTGTGAACGGGTCGAGAACGTACAGCGTCTCTCCCGCCACCGCGGTCACGAGTGCCGGACGCTGCGTGAACGGCGACTCCCGTTCGCTCCACCTCTGCGACTCGACGTCGAGCACGGGGAACCGGCGACCGGTGCCACCACCGAAGACGAAGATCTTGCCGTCGAACGCGACCGCCCGGTGAAAGTGCTTCGGCACGGGCATCGGGGCCGGGGGATCCGCCGCGAGGACACCACTCGGGGCGAGCAGGATCGTGATCGACAGCAGGCATAAGAGCAGCTCTTCTCTTCGACCGAGCGTGCTGGACAACGATGGTGGATCGAGACTCACTGTCGTGTACCCTGCTCGAGACATCGCACGGGTCCGCGGTTGGACGGCGTCGTCGCGTTCGCGGGCGGTCACCCATCCGCCACGTTGACGTACACCTTCAGCGCGTCCTTGTCCTCGACGAGGAGCCGCATCATCTCGGCGTACTCGTCCATGCCGTCGACCGGGTTGGTGAGGATCTTCTCGGTGACGCCGGGGAAGGTGACCTCGCCGAGGGCCATGTCGGCGATGCCGGACTCGAAGTGGCGGTAGTTCGCGTTGACCGACCCGAGCAGCAGCTTGTTGCCGAGCACCCAGTTGAGGTTCACGTGGTCGGTCGGGACCTCGGTCCGGCGGTTGCCTCCGGTGATGCTGGTCCAGACGACGGCCCCGTTGTGGCCCACGACCTCCATCGTCTCGTAGGCGACCGCGGACGACCCGGTCGCCTCGACGATCAGGTCCGGCTTGCCCACCTCGTTCGCGAGGTCCGGGA
Organism: Planctomycetaceae bacterium; assembly: GCA_028284885.1. Classification (GTDB taxonomy): domain Bacteria; phylum Planctomycetota; class Planctomycetia; order Planctomycetales; family Planctomycetaceae; genus JANQQW01. The sequence goes on along the minus strand of JANQQW010000270.1, from coordinate 54,905 downwards.
GCGTGGTGCCGGACGTGCTGACGTAGGTCGCCCCGTACCCCTCGGCGATCTCGGCCTTCAGGTTCCCCTCCTTCGGCGACCGGGCACAGGTGTAGACGTCGAGGCCGCGGAGCCGGAGGACCAACGTCGTCAGCAGGCCGATCTGGCCGGCCCCGGTGACGAAGGCCCGCTTCGGCTCCCACACCTGCAGCCGCTTCTGGGCCTCGTACGCCTGCTCGACCGCCTTGGCCGCGCAGCTCATCGGCTCGGCCAGCACGTGCAGGTGCTTCAGCCCCACCGGCATCCGCACGATGAACTCCTCGTCGTCGACGAAGTACTCGGTGAGGAACCCGTGCAGCAGGTTGATGCCCCGCTCGTAGTAGGTCTCCTCGCTGGTGATGTCGCTGCGGCCGATCTTGTCGTAGATCGATCCGCCCGGCCGGCGGACGGTGCAGGTGACGTAGTCGCCCGGCTTCACCTTCGTGACGGCCGGTCCCACCTCCTCGACGACGCCGAAGCACTCGTGGCCGATGGTGAGGTGCTCGAACCCGGGCGGGGCGTTGCCGTAGAGGGCGTCGTTGATCTCGCGGTCGGTCGCGTCGACGCCGACCTTCAACGTGCGGACGAGCACGCCCCGGCCCTCGGGGACGTCGCCGACCGACGGCACGGGCTGCTCGGCGAGATGGACGCTGTTCGGCGTCCCCGGCTTGACGGCAACGGCTTTCACGGCGCGTGTCCTCGGGTTTCTCTCGGTGGAAGGCCCGGCATTCTAACCGTGCCCGGCAGCCCGCACGACCGACCAAGAGGCGATCGTCGTCGTTCGAGACGGATTCGCGGATTTCCTCCAAGGAACCGAGCGACCGGGCGTCTTCCCACCGGGGACCTTTCCCGGCGGATTCTTGTTGCCGGATCGCGGCGCTCCGCCTAACGTCCGTACAACCGGGCCCTCACCCTCAGGGAGTCGAACGATGATGCGAACCGTGTGCTGGAGCGTCGTGGTCGCGATGGCGGCCGGAACGGCTTTCGGAGGCGAGCCCGACGGCAAGGAGATCTTCGAACGCGTCTGGACGGCGAACGACGAACGCAGCCACGGGGGGGACGGCCTCGGGCCGGTCTTCAACGCGAACTCCTGCGTCGCCTGTCACGACCAGGGCGGGGCCGGCGGCGGCGGGGCGCTCGACAAGAACGTCCACCTGCTGACCGTCCAGCAGCCCGCGCTGCCGCGACGAGAACACTTTCAGGCGATTCCCGAACCGCCGCGGGCCGCCCCCGCCGCGAGACCGGACCGTGGTCCGCTCGGGGCGATCCTGGAGTCGTTCCTGCCGTCGCCCGACCCCGTGCCGTCCGTCGTGGAGCCGGCCGATCTCGAGGTCACCGAGGAGCAGGCGAAGCGGCAGTTCGAGAACGCCCTCGCCGCGGTGAAGAGGCAGCGGGTCGAGCTCCGCAAGCAACTGGTCGCGAAGCTGCACCCCGAGTTCGAGACGTCCGACACGGTCGTGCTCCACGCCAAGGGAACCGACACGGCGGCTCACGCCAGGTGGAAGCAGCGACTGACGAACGCCAACACCGGACTTCACGGAAACCTCGTCCCGCAGCAGACCATGTCCTTCGACCCGGTGGGGGTCAACCAGTTCGAGACGATGCAGCTTGGCGGGCCGATCGGTGTGGAGGTGCAGACCCTGGCGTTCAACGGCGTCGTCGGCAACGACTTTCCCGTACTGTCGGAGCTTCAGGGCAAGACTCGGGTCATTCAGTCGCAGGCGAACCCGATGGCCTCGTTCGCCGTTCCGTTCCACGGCGGGTCGCTGCAGCGGGCCCAGCGGAACACGACGGCCCTCTGGGGCGCCGGCGTCATCGACCGCATCCCGAGCGAGGCCATCGAGGCGCTCGCGAAGAAGCAGCAGGAGGCGGGGGGTCGCATCTCCGGTCGGCCGCACCGACTCGCCGACGGGTCGCTCGGCCGTTTCGGCTGGAAGGCCCAGAAGGGGAGCCTCAAGGACTTCACCATCGCCGCCTGCGCCAACGAACTCGGCCTCGAGGTGCCCGGTGCGAAGCAGGCGACCGTCGCCTACACGCCCGACTACGAGGCGAAGGGGCTCGACCTCGACGAGAAGGAGCTCGACGCCCTCGTCGACTACATCGGCAGCCTGCCCGTGCCGGCGAAGCAGGTGAAGCGGGACACCGTCGCCGCGATCACCAGCGGTCACGAGCTGTTCGTCTCGATCGGCTGTGCCGAGTGCCACGTCGAGGACGTCGGCGAGGCAAAGGGCGTGTTCACGGACCTGCTGCTGCACGACATGGGGCCGGCCCTCGGCTCGGTCGGGTCGTACGGCGTGCCGATGACGCCCGAGCCCGACCCGCAGGACGTGCCGATCGCGAGTGCCGAAGGCGAGAAGACGAAGCCGGTCCCACCGACCTCGCGTGAGTGGCGGACGCCGCCGCTGTGGGGCGTCGGCTCCTCGGCCCCGTACCTGCACGACGGCCGCGCGAAGACCATCGAACAGGCGATCGCCTTCCACGGCGGCGAGGCCTCCGAGTCCCGCCTGCGGTTCCTGCTGCTGAAGCCGGCCGAGCAGAAGCAACTCCTCGGCTTCCTCAACGCGCTCGTCGCCCCGGAAGCCGTGGCGTCCCGCGAGTAGGCAGCTCGAGGATCGTACCGCTCAAAAGCCCGGCTTCTCCCGAGAAGCCGGGCTTCTTTCGTTGGTTCGGTGCATGTCGTTGAATACGTGCACGCTACCGCACGAAGGTTGGTTTGGCACTGGATTTGGGTCGATCATGTGTTGTCGCGCGTGGTCAGCTGTTGTCGTCTGTGTTCACGGGAAATGTCCCATTGGGACGAGTCCTGCGTCGTGGGCACCTCCCTCGGGAGGTTTCCCATGTCTAGACGTCGAAGAAGTGAACATCCGAATCCTGAGAACGGACACACCCTGATCGTGGGCGTCGTCGCCCGGATCAGCGGCTGCCAGAACCAGAAGGAACTGAGCCTCGAGGATCAAGTCGATCACGCGAAGGAGGGGGTCGCCGAACTCTACGACGGCCCGATCGAATACCGGGTGATTGCGACGAAGGGGAAGGGGAAGCGACTCGACCGGCCGGAACTTGCAGAGGTCGAGGCGATGTTGCGATCGCGCGAACTCGACCTGTTGGTGATGGACGACGTCGGTCGGTTTGTACGCGGCACCGCCGCCAAGGACCTCTGGGGTGTCGCGGTCGATCATGGCACCCGGTGCATTGCTCCGAACGACTGTCTCGATACAGCCGACGCCAACTGGGAGGAGGACACGATCGCCGCCTGCCGGGACCATGTCGCCCATAACGCCCACACCTCCAAGCGGATCAAGCAGAAGCAGATGAACCGATTCCGAAGGCGTGGCGAAGCAACCGCTGCCCCGATCTTCGGAGTCGTCAAACCGGACGGAGCGAAGTCGTATGACGAGTGGCATGTGGACGACCGCATGTACGGAGAGAAGACCGCGGTCGAGTGGATCAGGGAGGGCAAGGCCCTCTTGTCGAGAACGCTCGACTGCTCGGCGGTCGCCGACTTCTTCAACAAGAGCGATGTCCCAACCGGCCCTTGTGCAAAAGGGAACAAGTGGACGGGAAGGCTCGTCCGCGGTCTGTACTCGAACACGATCCTGAAGGGGATGCCGTATCGCGACAAGCGGATGACGGTCAAACACCACGAGACCGGCCGCCGCATCCCGGTCGACAACCCGGATGGCCCGAGTTTCTACGAGGTGCCACACCTCGCGATCATCAACGCGGACGAGTTCGACGAACACGAGCATCGACTGCGAGAGAAGAACGCGAGGCTGGGTCGTCGCGAGTCCGGCGGTCCGTTCACGCGAGGGCCGAGGACACGGACGCGGTTTCCCGGCCAGCATGCGGTTTGCTGGTACTGCGGCCGGCAACTGGTCTGGGGGGCGAACGGCAAGAAGGACGCCCTGATGTGCAACGGGTCGCGCGAGCATCGGTGCTGGAACTCGATCGGGGTGCCAGGAGGCCTCCTGGCGGGACGGATCGTGGACCGCATCCTCCTTCGGCTCGACGCCCTGGACGGGTTCGACGACCAGTGGGCCGACCTCGTCCGCTCGACCTATGAGGACCGCGTCGACGTCGGTCGGGAACGGTCTCAACTGAGTGCCGACCGCGATCGCCTCGAATCGTTCCGCAAAAACCTCGTGGACGCGATTGCCGAGTACGGGATCCGAGACGAGTTCGCGGACCGCCTAGAGGAACTCGACGAGCGCGAACGTGATCTCGAACGTCGGGAGCGGCTCCTCGAGCGGCGCGCGGCCGAGGAGCCGGGCCTCCCTGGGTCGGTCGCCGAACTTCGCGAGGAGTTCGACGAGAGCCTCCACCGCCTCGCAATCGACTCGTGGCAGATGGGACTGCTGCGACAGCTCGTTCCCTCGATCCACGTCTACACAGTCCGACTCTGCGACGGGACCGGCCATCCGCTTCCCCGGGCCCGGGTGGTCGTCGACCTCGCCGCCGGCATGGAGGAACTCGCGGCAAACTCGGAACTCTAGCAGATCCTCCGGGGCGTCGAGACGATCGACCTCTTCGAGCCCGTGCAGAAGGAGGCGATCCGCGAAGAGGCCGCCCGGTTGTCGCGAGGCGGGCTCTCTCAGAAGCAGATCGCCGCCCGAATGAGTCGCGGCCGACGACGACCGCGGTCGGCAACGCGTTGCACCTCGAACGGGTGCGCTTCGAACGCGGGCTCGCATCGGCCTACGACGTCCTGCTCGAACCGCCGGACGACGACGGTAAGTTGCGCCGTCATCTCCACCATCGGTACGAGTTCGAGCCGAGCGCCGACTACGAACGTCCCGCGCTCTGATTGGAAGCGAGTCCACGACGACGCTCGACCCCGGTCACATGGCCGGGGTCGTTTCGTTTTCAGTCCCCAAGTCGAGGAGCTGCCCATCGACCACGAACGACTGGTCGTGACCCCGGAGTCCTCCCTGCACCAGGTAATGACAATTGCTGCTCGCGCGGTCGTCGACGGTCGGCTATCCCGTCCGAGTGCCAGCACGTCGGGGCGACCTCGGGATCGGAGCGGCCCGAGTCGTCCGAAGCGTCAGGATCGACCGGAGTCGTCCCGATGATGTTCTCCCCGACCCCGGCGGGGGCGGGAGCCGGCGAGTCCACGACCACCCACTCCGTCAAAGGCCGGTCACCCTTTTGGGGGGCCGGCCGTTTCTCGTTGCGCGGTCCGCGACCGCCAACCACTCGGCCGAAGCCGACTGCCCATCCGACGTGACAACAAGGAGACCATCGTGAACACGGCTACGCTGCCGACTCTCTCCCCGCTCGTCGACCGCTGGCATCGCCAGATCGGTCGGCGGGTCCGTCTCGACCTCCCGCTTCCGCGGCCGTTCGCCGCGTTCGACATCGTCAACCCCGGCCGCCAGGAGACGCTCGTCCCCGTCGAGCGTCTGACGCTCGTCCTGTTGCACGACGTCGTCGACGAGTGCGGAGCACATCGACTTCGTTTCGCCGGTTACGGGGCTCGGCGAATCCCGTGGGGCGTCGCCCTCGGCGGGGCGGAGTCACACGCCTTCGAGAAGAACCTCGTGCTCGAGCCGCTCGGCTGGGCCCGCGGCGAGCGTCTCGACGCCTCGTCCGACTGGATGTTGCAGACGGCCCTGCGGATGGACCGTCGCATCGAGCGGCACGCTCGTACGAGGTGTCCCGTCGGGTGGGACCGTCCGGTCCTCCCCGCGTTCTGGGCCGCATTCACGGAGGACGTCCTGAGCGAGATCACCTGCGAGGGACCGGAGCTGAACGGTCTCGTCCACGAGACGGGACGGTCGGTTGCCGACCTCGTTGCCATGACGCGACGGACCTACGAGGACCACGTCCTGCTGCCGCTGGCGTGGGTCAGCCACGCCGTCGAGCAGGCGACGGACGTCTACGCCAATCTCGACGGACCCGTGCCGGTCACTCCCAAGAGAAACTCGGCCAACTCGCCGGCCTCCACCGCACCTTCGTCAGCATGGTCGAACGGGGCGAACGCAACGTGACCCTGGCCACCGTCGAGAAGATCGCCAACGCCCTCGACCTGCCGATGGCGGAATTGATGCCCGACTACGACGAGGACGACCCCGACCCGACCAGGGCGGGCCGCTCCGGTCGTTGAGAATCGCGGTCCAGACGTGCGGACCCGCGTGCCCGACGAAAGAGCACGTCCATGACCACGACGCCTTGGCCACGGCCCATCCTGCGGTGGGTGGGCAGCAAGCGGTGCCCTCCGCCTACGGGAGGTACGTTGAGCCGTTCTCCGGACCGTCACGTCGGCTCCTGCGGTGTGCGTCCGCTGTCACGTCGATGTCGTCCTCGTTGTTGCGAACGATACTTCGGCCTTGCGAAGGGCGGGCCCCTTGATGACAAATCCAGGACCCCTCTTCTTCGACGGGCAGCGGACGTTGCCAGGTTGTGGCACCGGCCATCCCGCGGTTCGACCACCAACTCCGGTCTTACAATGCAGCTCGAGCTCAGAACCCGCGAGGGAAAGCGAATTCGGCTTCGGGATGGCCAATCCGCAACGATCGGTAGCTCGGAGTGGGCGGACTTCGTGTTTCGAGAGGACTCGGCGATGAAGGAGGTACACGTCGAACTGCGTTGCGGTCCGGCGGGATGCGAGGTCGCGGATCGCACTGATGGCGAACCGGGTGTGACTGTGAACGAGCAACCAATCAAGGAGGGGCCGATCACCAACGGTGACGAACTGCGTGTTGCATCGACTCGTTTCGCCGTCATCGTCCACGGGCCAGGCCCTTCGGCGCCGGACGGTGGTTCCATGCAGGCTACGGTTCGTGAACGACTTGGCACTCTCGAGCTCACTCCAACAGCGCTCGAACTGCTCGGTGATCAAGAACTCGCCGACTACCTCGCCCAGTTGGTGGACGGAGCGCTCTACGAAGACGCCGTGCGTGTCTTGGCCTACACGCTGCCCCGTCCCGCCGCCGTTCACTGGTCCGTGGAGTGTGCGCGTTCGACCGGTACAGTACCCGACGGCGATCCAGCACTCTTGGCTGCCGACTCGTGGGCCCGTGAGCCGAACGAGGAGCATCGAAGGGCAGCAGAGTCCGCTGCGGCCGAATCCGCCGGTCCGCAGAGGTGGATCGCGCTGGCGGCTTTCTGGAGCGGCCGGAGCATTGCCCCCGCGGATTTCGGCGAGGTTCCCCCGGACGACCGCCTGACTTCGACTGCGATTACCAGTGCGCTTCGGCTCGTGTCCAATGCGTCCGACGAGGATCCGTCGGCCTGCTTGCGAAGGTTCGTCGAGTGGGGCCGTAGCCGGGGACCGACCGATGCGGCCGACTGACAGGAGACGGTAGGGGTTGCCAGACACCGCGGAGCCGTCTTGTTCGGTGCCGCGGGATGGGCTATAGCCCACGAGACCCCTGCCCACGGTGTCCATGTCATGACCCAACCGGTCCGTTCTCCGGCCCTCGGCGACCTACCCTCGTGGCGACGGGGCGGAAGCCCCGATCCCCACACTCGTTCATCGCGCTGGGGGCTTGTTCTGTGGTGGTCGACGGCAGTGCTGCTACTCGCCTGGTTCGCGAGTGCACTACGGCATCCGTTCGACCATCCTCGGGTGTACATCGCGCACCTGATCCCGACCTTGGAGTCGGAACGCGATCGTCCCCTCGAACTGCCACCGGTTCCGTTCCAGTCCCGGAATCTCGCAGAGTTCGACGTACTGCGTCCGGCACTCGCAGAGACGGTTTCCGAGAACGGCCTCCCGAGGCTGAGGGTCTCGCCCGGCCGTGGTCTAGACGACCTGGCTGGACGGCTGCAGGCGCTTGGAACCGAGGAGTCGGACGTTCTCGTGTTGTACGTCTCTGCTCACGGTGTCTCGTACGACGGCCGCGCCTATCTCACGTGGGGAGAGTTCCCCAGCGGAGACCCGGCGAGTTCGATTCTCGTCGCAGAACTCCTGCAGGCCGTGGCGTCGCAGGACGCCCGCACGAAGCTCATTCTGTTCGACGTCGGACACGTCACGAGCGCTCCAGAACTCGGGATGCTCGTGAACGACTTCTCACGACTGCTCGCAACGGAACTCCGAACGCTGAACGACGACGCGGTTTGGGCGTTCGTCTCGAACGCCACCTTCCAGGGCTCCAGCTTCTCGCCGTCCACCCGCCGCAGCCGATTCACCGAGTTCGTGGTCCGCGGCCTGGTTGGCGATGCAGACGAGGACGGTGACGCCGTCGTCGATCTCGGGGAGTTGGAGAGGTACGTGATCCGCGAGGTCGGCTCTCGCGTCGACAACTCGTCGGGCGGCGCAACTCGCCAGACCCCCATGCTGCTTCGGTCCGGGACCAGCAGTTCGCCCAACGGAGAGATGCCGACGATCATCTCCGTGGCGACACTTCAGAGCGTGACGACACCTGTCGGCAGTGCGAGTGCGCCGAAGGACTCGACGACGGGCGACGAGGACGTAGCGAACACGCCGGACACTGCTGCGGGCTCGGACGCAGGTGGGAACTCGTCGCCCGGCGGTTCAGGAGGCATGCCCGGCGCGCCGTCGGAGCCGAGGGACGGCTCGTCCAGTGCCGAGAAGGTTGCGAAGGCTCCCGCCGCCGACGCACCAGCAGCTTCGGGGCTGGTACCGAACGGAGGGCCGTCCGAGGCGGAAGACGGTTCCACCGGGAGGTCCCCGTCGGCGAACGGGCCGAGTCGACCCGAGTCCCCGCGGACGACTCCGCAGCCGAAGCAGTCCTTGCCGCAACCCACCAGTCCGGCGACCCTCGCGACTGCAGTCGACTCGGCCTTTCGTCTGCGGGACGACCTCGTCGACTGGTCGTCGCCGTCTCTCACGCCGTTCGAGGTCGCTCCGCACACCTGGCGACGGCTCGAACTCGAACTGCTGCGGTTGGAGCAGCAGGCGCACTTTGCGTCCTACCACCCTGCGCAGGGTGATGCAGTCCGTCGTCTGACGACGACACTTCGCAGTCTGCTGGCCGACCGCTCGTCGACCACGGTGGACTTCGGTCCCGGTCGTTTCCCGCGGCTTCCACTGGTGACGGTGGACGACCCGACGACACTCGGGATGCAGGAACTATTCGACCAGCCCGCGACTGCAGCGAGCAAGCCGGCACTCCTGCCGACCGTCTACGACGGCCTGCTCGATTCGACCAGCTTCGACGAGTTCCGGGCGGGCCTCGCGAAGCTCGGGCCGGCCGCCGACCGCTGTGCAGAAGTCCGTCTCGCTCGTCGACTGGTCGGTGCGTCGGTCGACTGGTCGACGACCCGTCGCATTCTGCGTGTCCAGCGGTTCGGCGAACGTGTCGCGGCCCGTTCAACCTGGGGTCACGAGTGGATCGTCGGCGACGTAGCGCTCGCGGACAGCCTGCTCGACGAGGTCGTTCGGCTGGTGACGACCGAACCTTGGCGAGTTCGCGCCGTTGACGCAGAACGGCTCCTCGACCAGGCGAACACTGCGTACGGGCGAGCGGACCGCACGCAAGACGACCTGGAACGCGCGAAACGGGTCCAAGCCCGTGCAGCCTACGTCCTTCCGCCACTTCTCGCCTACGGCTTCTCGGACTTGGCCGCCGAGGCGTCTACGAGAGACCTCGTTGACGAGCTGGTCATGGCCTTCGAGGAACTCGACGAGTTGACTTCCTCGCGTCGCCAGGAGAACCGTGAGCAGATCGACACGAAGGCCGCAGAACTCCTCGCCATCCTCGAGCGTGCCGACTCGGCGCTCAACGGAGACGATCTCGTTCGAAGTGATCGTGACGCCGACACACCGCCCGTCGTCCCGGGCGACGTACAGCGTGCGCTTCGCCTCCTGGCGACCCCGTACGCGGCCGCTTCCCGTCGCCGTGAGATGTGGGCGGATGCCGTGGCGGCGGACGAGCGACTCGAGCGGCTCCTCGGGCGCATCCCCACGATTCGGCACTCCCCTTCGGAACCACCGGCAAGCCGCCGCCGCCGCGCTCAGTTCACGCGGCGAGCCGCTGCAGAGGTCCGCGTCGCGCGCTTGACGACGCCGTCGAGTGACGACCGCCTGAGCCAGCTCGACGCCACCGCGAAGTCGATCGTCGAGCGCCATCCGGCGACGGGAGACGTCGAGCTCGACTGGGACTCGACCGCCTCGTTCGGCCGCTTGCTTCGGGACTACCAGCGAGCCCAGAAGACCCGTATTGCCGCCATGCTCACGTCCCAGACGGACGGTGTGGAGCGAATCGACGATTTGCGACGGGCGTGGCTGGGGAGCGCGTTGATGGACTCCCGGACCGTCGGCGGCAGCAACCAGTGGACGATCACAACGCAGCTCGCCGTCGCCGAGACCTACGAGTTCCTCGACTGGCACCGGCGCCGACTCGTCGGGCGGCTCGTCGACGCGCCCGCAGCCGAGCGACAGTCGTTGGACGACGATCTTCTACGAGTCGCACGTATGGCAGCCTCCCTTCCAGGCCGGAGGACTCTTCCGCCGTCCGTGGGGTCGACCTTCACGGCCGAGGGAACGAGTGTGATCGAGCTGGTGACCCGTGTCCAAGGGGAGATGACCGTTCGCGTGCAGAACGGCGACACGAAACCGCAGGCCGTGTCGCTCCTGCTGGACTTCGACGCGGGACTCGTGAGGGTCACGCCCAGGGACGACCTTGCGGTCTCGTCGGCTGCACACCTTCAGAAGCTCGGCGTGTCCAGAGTCGGTAGCCGGGTTGCCCTTCCACCTGGACTGCGTCCGGCGTTCGTGCTCGAACCGGGTGAGACGAAGGAGATCGACTTCGACGTACGGCGGGTGGGAACGGCTCCGACTTCGGCAAACGTCGTGTTCCGAGCGCTGACTGCGACGCATGTCGCGCGGCACGACACGACCGTGGCCGTTCCCCATCCGGTGACGACCGCCCTGGAGTTCTCCGGTCCGTTCGACGTCCGACCGGTCGCCGGGACCTTGGAGGTTCGTGCGTTTCCGAACCGCCAGACCGCGTACGCAGCCGAAGTCCGGAGTCTCGTCGACGTGGACGACACACTGCAGGTTGCGCTCCACGCGCCGGGCCGCGCCGTAACGCTGCCCGACTACTCGCTGTCGAAGCGAGAGGCTGCAGCGGTCGTCGCCGACATGCGGTCGCGGGTCCTCGGCGCGGTGACCAAGGTGAAGCTCCCGGCGAGAGGCGTGACCCGGGTTGCGTTCACCGCCCCGAAGACCGCTGGAGCGGGAGGCCCCACGCAGACGCCAGCGCCGGCCGCCTCGACGACGAAGGTCGCCGGACGTAGCGCCGCGGATGCTCTGCCGCACGGACTCGTGGTCGTCGTGGAGTCCTCGTCCGGTCGGGTTTCGTTCCATCCGATCTCGGTCGCCGTGTTGCATCCGCGCGGCTTCGTGCGAGCTTCGGCCGAGTTCGACGCCAAGCTCCGTAGGCTCCATGCGAGGTTCGTCGTCACCGACGACCGATTCCTGCCGGAGGGCGGCCTTGCCGTCCGCGGTGCGACGGACCCGACTCTGCCCGACTCGACTCTGCAGCACTTCGTCGCGACGATCGACCGCGACAGCGGGGAGGCCGACCTGTTCCTGAACGTGCCGGAGAACTTGTCCGGCGCACTCGAGTTCGGCGTCGACGTCGGCGGATATCCGCGGGCCTTCCGTTTCCGCCTCGGACCGGAGCTCGAGACCGGACCGGTCGCCGTCGACGTGACAAGGCCTCGAGCGCGTTTGAACTCGCCGTCGGACGGGGCCGCCTTTGCCCCGTCTGGCCGGGTGATTCCACTTCGGCTGTCGGCGGACCTGCCGACGTCCCGCGGTTCCACGGCAAGGTTCGTCGAAGTCGGCTTCGACACGAACCGAGATCGTCGGTTCGGACCGAACGAAGCCACGAAGCGACTGATGATCGACCGGAGCGTCCAGGTCCTCTGGGGAGGTTTCGACGCACTCGGCCGACTTCAGCTGGCGTCGAACGTGACTGACCTGACGGTCTCGTTGACACCACCGGCGGTCTCCAACGGGCGCGTCAACCTGTTGGCACACGCGGTCGGCGGAGGGCGAGAGTCCTGGAGTGTGCCGCACGAAGTCGTCTTCGACGGTACTCCTCCGAGTGTCTCCAAGGTGGAGATTGGACCGTCCGCGGCCGTGGCGCCCGGGACGGCACTCACGGTTTCGGTCGAAGCGGACGACGGTGCACTGAGCGGGGTCGCGAGCGTCCGCGTCGGCTTCGACGACGGAACAGGGCAGTTCGCAAAGAAGCCACCCGTGACAGCGGCGATGATGGGCGAGGCGGGACGTTGGCAGGCGACGGTCCCCACCAAGGGACTCGAGACTGGCGGCTACCGAGTTCTCGTCGAGGCGACCGACCACGCAGGAAACGTCTCGGAGCCGTTGTCCGCCAGCGTGAGACTGGCAACGGCGGGAGAACTCGAGAAACTCGCGAGGTCGAAAGCCGTCGACGTCGGAGGTCGCGTGTCGTTCGGCGGGGATCCGGTCGCCGACGTGACCGTCAGCCTGGCGCCCGAGAACGGCAAGCCTCTGCCCAGTGTGACGACGGACGAGAACGGACGGTTTCGACTCCCCGCCGTGCCACCCGGGACGTACGAGTTGCAGGCCAAAGGCGTCTCGCGCAACAAGATTCGCACGCTGACGCAGAAGCTGGTCGTACCGGTGAACGGGAGCGGATTGCCCGATCTCGACTTGAAGCTTCCCCGCTGACGTCGTCCGATTCGTCGGAATCGTCACAACCGCTCAAGTCAGTGTGCGGGCCGAGCCGATGGACGACGTGGGGCGGTCCCCTCGACGGGGTCGCCGTGCGTCCTCTTCAAGTGGATGGAACCGTGTCGTTCGTTGGTTGTCGCTTGCTCGTGCTGGCCGTGGTGGTGTGCGCTGGTTGCGCTGCACCGTCGGCGAGCGATGCGCCGGCCGCACCGACGTCTGCCGCTGGGGCGAACGGCACGACGATCGTCGCGGTCGCCCCGCCAGCCGCTCCACAGCAGACGCTTCTCGACTTCCTCGGCGTCACGCAGATCGGCGCGGCCGTCCAGCAGTGCGAGACCGCGAAGTACAACTGCCTTGCGAAGGCGTTTCCGAACGTCTTCCCGACGACCGACCTCGGCGACCTGACTTCGACGAACCCGGCCGTGGGTACGAACGAGGCCATCAAGCAGGACGAGGCGGCGGCGCCGGCGAAGATCCAGGCGCTTCAGGAACTCTCCAAGGTCGGTTGCAGTGGACGCTATCCCGACGTCGAGAAGTCGATCCTCGCCAGCCTCGACGACCCGACGGAGTCCGTACGCTTTGCGGCCGCCAAGGCCTTCAAGGATGCCGCGGGCTCGCCGTGCGGGAGTTGCAAGGCGAACAGCTGCTGCAGCGAACGAGTCCGAGAGAAGCTGAGGGACGTTGCCTTCGGGCTGACGAAGGTCGGTTGCTACAAGGAGGAGTCGGTTCGCGTCCGCCGAATGGCGCGACTCGCCCTCCGCGGGTGCGGCCCGCCCCCCGCGATCGCCGTGGCCCTGCCGACCGAGGGCCCGCAACCGGACCCCCTTCCGGCGACTGGCCCAGAACTCGGGACACCTGCCAAAGCCACCCCGACTGGCGGGAACACGCCACCACCGGGCCCCGACGCCCCCACGACCTCTGCCGTGGAGCGCCGTGGCGACGTCGTGCTGGCCACTGTGAACGGGCACCGGATCTACGGGCACGAGATCGCGGAGGAGCTGCGCGATCGTGCCGACTTGCTGCCGAAGTCACTCTCGTCCGCCGAGCGGGAAGCGACTCTGGTCGACTTCGTCCGCGAGCGCACTCGAGAGCTTGTCGAAGTGGAGCTTCTGCGCCAGGCCGAGTCCGAGTCGGGGGCCGACCCTGTCGAGCTCGCCGTGCACGTCGAGGACGAAACCGACGTCTCGGTCGAAGAGGTTTCCGCGTGGATCGAGGCCAACCCGAAGTACCGCATGCGAGCCGAGGCGGTCCGGTGGGAGCGGGTGATCGCAGGCTTCGACGACTTCGACTCCGTCGAGGAGGCGCGAGCCGCGCTCGACGAGGTGCGGCTCGCGATCGCCAGGCGTCCCAACGAGGCTGACGCCCGGGCGACGAAGCTGTCGCAGGGCCTTCGGGCCGAGAACGTCGACTGGACGACGCCGGACGAGATCACCGCCCCCGCCCTCGCAACCGCCGTCTTCGACGGATCAGTCGGCGAGTTGAGCGAGGTCGTCGAGACGCCCGACTCGCTGCAACTGATCCGCGTGCTCGAGCGGCGCGACCGGGAAGACCGTGAACGGCTCTTGGAGCGGGCGCGGCGCGACCTGCTCGCCGATCGCGACCGTCGCCTTCGGGAGCAGGTCGTGGCTGAGCTGTGGAGCAAGGCCGAGGTGGAGACTCTGTTCGGAGCGTCGGTCACGAATCGCGACTCGGAGCCGTCACCGAGCGCGATAGACTGAAGCGGACCCCGACACCGAAGAAGGCCGTCCCCCGTGTCATCGGTTCCCCCAGACGACGTTTCGCCCGCCCCGGACTGGCGAGGTTCCCGGAGTGGCGATCCGTCGCGAGAGCCGAGTCACCGCTGGCAGCAGGCGAGACAGACTCAACCGACGAGTCGGACCACGGCTTGGCCCCATCGGCTGCGGGTGCTCGCGCTGGTCGTGTGCTTCGTCGCGCAGCTTGGACTGTTCGTCTACTGGCTGGACATTCAACAGCGGCGAACGGCCGTGATCGTCGCAGTCGCGCCTCCGTACGAGTGGCCGATGCCCGTCAACGGCTGGGCCGAGGAGGACGTCGACCGTCTCGCGCGGCTGGACGGCCTCACGATCGACCTGACGGACGTGTCGGACGACGCACGGACCAGGGACTCGCTGAGTACGGTGCTGGCCCGCACGGTCGAGCGCGAGGTGGCCCGGCTCCGCCGGGAGGGAGCGATCGTCGTCTATCTCAGCGTGCACGGCGTGGTGGACGGCCGGGGCGAGCCGTGCCTGGCTCCGCCCGGGGCATCACCCTACGACTCCAGCACCTGGCTGCCGGTTCGAGAGGTGATCCGCGAGATCGGCAAGCAATCGTTGCCGAAGCGGAGCACCGTCCTGCTCGTCCTCGACTGCAACCGAGTCCTCGTCGACTGGGATCTCGGCCAGTTCGACGGCTCGTTCTCGGATCGCGTTCGAGTGGTGGCCGACGACGAACGCGTACCCGGACTGGCTTTGATGACGGCGGCGGGGACGGGCGAGAGGTCGTGGGCGTCGCCGTCCCTAGGGGGCAGTCCCTTCGGCCGCTACTTCTTCGAGGGGCTGGCCGGCGCTGCCGACTCCGAACTGGACGGTGATCGTGACCGACAGGTTTCCGTGGACGAGCTGCACGCCTACGTGCAGACGCACGTCAGTGCGTGGGCGAGGTCGAATCGGGATGCTTCGCAGTCCCCGCAGCTCATCGCCCCCACGGCTGGTGACGGCGGAGTCTCGTGGCCACTGGAAGAGCAGGAGTGGAAGTCGCTCGAGGCGGCCGACGGGGAACCCACACTTCCCGTGTCCGCGGACGAAGTCGCCGGACTGTGGACGGTTGTCGCTGAGTCGCGAGCGATCGAACCGACTCGATTCGACCCGGTTGGCTGGTCTCGCTTTCGTCGTCGCGTGGTCGATCTCGAACAGATGCTCGTCGCCGGCCGCCAGTACCGGCAACCCGCGCGTCGACTCTTCGAACGACTTCGGTCGCGTGCCGACGCGGTGCGACGAGCCGTCGACTCGACGAAGTCCGGACAACCACTGCCCCTCTCCACGGAGTGGAGCTTGTTCCCGCACACGGGCAGTCCGCTCCCTGCGGAGCGAGCGGCGGCAACGTTGCGCATGGCCGAGCGACTGGGACTGTTCGCCGACCCGACGGTCACGACGCGGATCCGTGCCGCCATCGACCAGCGCGTCGGCGCGACCGACTTGCAGTCGACTGCGAAAGCGGTGTCCGCGGCGGGAGGCGTGCGATTCGCCGAGGGCTTCGACCAGTTGCAGTTTCAGCGGCTCGCCGACTGGTCCGGCGTCGCGCCGCGGTCGACCGCCGAGGCCGTCCGCATTCGACGCCTGGCCAACGTGGCTGCGCTCCCGGTCGACGAACGGGTTCTCGGTTGGATCACCTCCGACGTGAAGCGAGCCGACCGACTTCGACGGCAGGCAGAGGACGCGTTGCTCGCTCGTCGGCCGGAGAAAGACTCCTGGAGTCGCGCGGCCGCAGCCTACGGCGAGGCCCAGAAGCGTTCCGACCTCGTAGCCGCCGCGTATCGGACTCGTGACCGCGCCGTTCAAGACCTGCCGCCAATCGCAGAGTGGCTGAGCGGTGGATCGAACTCGGAGCCGCGATCGCATTCCGAGATCGACACCGTCGCCGCCGGCATTCGCGACGTGACGGCCCTCCTCTCGGCCTACGACGCACCGGCGACGGACACCTTGGCGTTCGCGTCGCCGGCCGACAAGCTCCGCGAGACCATGGTGGGACTCCGTGGGCAACTCGTCGCGGAGTACGACCAGCTGCTGTCTCGAGCAAGAGAGAGCGTGCGAGTGGACCGCGCGACGGCCGAAGAACGAACCCGTGCCGGTGGTCTCGTCCGACGCGCCCGTGCCCTCCTCGACGTTCCCCTCCTCCCGGAGGTGGAGGGCCGGTCCGTTGACGAGATGGTGCAGCAGCGTACCGAGCTGAAAGCGCTGGTGCTTGCGCTCGACGAGCAGTTGACCGAGTCGCCGGTCCCCTCGGTCGGCAGGCCCGAACCCGCGACAACGCCGGCAGCAGCCGCCGATGCCTACGCGAAAGGGACGGTCCATCCTCTGCTTCAACTGCTGATCCGTCTGTCCGACCGCTCCGAAGACGCTCCGCGGGTCCCCGGAGCTTCCTGGGAGGTCGGCGAGCAGTTCCGTCAGGCGATGATCGGCGTCCCCGGAGAGTTCACGACGCCGGTGTTCGGACCGAACACGACACGGACCGACTTCCGTCGTCGACTTGAGGATGCGGACCTGCTCGCACGTGTGACGGCGGGCTTCTGGCTGCCGCCCGGCGCGGACAGCCCGGTCCGACGGCGACGACGACTCGACCTGCAGCGGCTCGAGACTTGGGAGTGCGAGCGCGTACTCACCGACTTCTGGGGCTCGAACGGCGAGACGGCTGAACCGTACTTCGCCCGCGTGGGCAACGACCTTCTCGACTTCGCCAAGTCGCTGGCGCCCAGTCCGGGCTTCTCCCGCGAACGGATCCGCGAACTGGAGCGGCTCCGCGACAGCCGCCTCGGTGCAGCTGCGAACGGACTGCTGGTCAGCGCGGACAATGCCGTCGAGATCGAGGGCTCCGTGGCTGCGGACACGACGGTCACGATCGCTCCGGGGGAGGGCGTACGCGGACTCCCGACCGGGCTTGCCCGGGTCGTCGTCCCCGGCTCCGACGGTCAGGTGTTGTCGATTCCGTCCGACCTCGTGGGCCGAACGAAGCAGGTCAAGTTCCCGCTGGCGACCGGGAACCTCGGAGCGTTCGCCAACTCGGTCGAGGCCGACGTTCTCTTTCGTGGGAACCGGTTCTCCACGCGGTTCGCCTTCGAGCGGGTTCGCGGCCTTCAACTCGTCGACGTTCCGGTTCGTTCGCAGACTTCGACTGTCCTGGTGAGGAGCCGGCGAGAGGAGCGGCTCTCGGTCGTGTTCGTCCTCGACTGCTCGCAGAGCACGAGCCAGCCGGCGACGTTGGAGTCGGTGAGCGGTCCAGCGACTCGTCTCGATCTTGCACGTCTCGCGCTCCAGCGAATGCTCGGCTCCCTCGAAGGACGCGAACAGGTCGAGGTCGGCGTCGCCTTCTTCGGCCACCGTGTCGGCTGGCAGCCGATGAAAGAGAACGTTCTGCTCGTCAACCGCCGCTACGGCGACGTACCGGCCAACTTGAAGCCGTACGAGGACGTCGAGTTCGTCCTCCCACTGGGCCGGTTCGACGCGGCAGCCGCCAGCCTCGTTCGCGGGAAGCTCGAGAAAGTTCGACCGTACGGCGAGACCCCGCTGTATCTCGCGCTCGTCGAAGCACTCGGTCAGTTTCCGTCCGCTGGCGGCGAGTCGCCCGCCGGCACGGGCGGCAAGCGGGCCATCGTCGTCCTCACCGACGGTGTGAACGACCAGTTCGATCCGCCGGCCGACAAGGACAAGAAACTCGACGACGCTCTCCAGGCCTTTCGCAACAGCGGCGTCGAGGTGCACGTCGTCGGACTCGAAGTCGAGTCGGCCGAACGTGAACGAGCCGAGAAGGAGTACGGCCGGCTGGCGCGCGAAACCGGTGGCAGTTACGAGAACACGCCCGCGACGGCCATCGCCATGCTCGGCACCATCGAACGCGGACGTGGGCCTGACGTGTTCACCCTCGACGGGAACCAGGTGCCGGTGAACTCGGCTGCGAAGACCACCGTCCCGGGACAACCGTTGACACGCGTCGTCAGCCTCGACGATCTCTCGGAGACCATCGTCCTCGAGGGGGGCGAGGGTGTCGTCCTCGAGGTGAACGAGACCGATCGACGACTCGAACTCGTCCCCTACTCTCGCGAGCCGCTGAAACTGCTACCGCTCACGGCACCGACGCAGGCGCCGGGGACACCGAACGACCCGCTGTCGTTGCAGTTCGGTCTGCACGGACCGTTTCGCACTCCTGACGGCCTCAGGTTCGAGTTCTCTTGGCGGGCGGGAGCGCGGGCGTTCACGCGTCGCCCGGCTGCGTTCTGGATCGAAGTCGTCCCACTGCTCGAAGACGGGCGACCGTACGAGTCACGTTACGTCTTCTACGATCGCCGCTTCGTGGAGGGCACGGCCAACCCGGTGGCGGCCTGGACCGTCGCGGACTGGCCTGCGAAGGCGAAGTCCGCCTCCGTCACCACGTGGTGCCGTTTCGACAAGGCACCGGTCGTCGAGACACTCGAACTCGTCGCGAGTTCGACTCGGACGACCAAGTCGATCGGGAACCTGCCCGGAACGACCGTCGAGGCCGTCGTCGGACCGGGTCGTGTCCTCGTCAACGAGTTCTACGGCGACGGGACGACCGTCCCGTCGCTCGCCGTCACGACGTCGACGTCGGACCGGATCGAGAAGATCACCCGGCGGTTCGACGGCAAGCGACATGTCGCATCCCACGAGTGGCTGTTCGCAGGGGGGCAGGTTCCCTCGCCTGTGTCCGTCCGCGTCACGAGCGGCCGTCCGCCGTCCGACCGTGTCTGGCGACTGTCTCGACCGTGGAACCTGTCGATTCCCGGTGAGAACGACGTGATCGACCTGCGAGGACCGGCCTCCAACTAAGTCGGCCCCTCGATTGCCGGTTCACACTCCTGTGTTAGGATCGAGTGGTCGAGTGGTCGTCGCTTCCCGCCGGTGTGGCAGTACGGAAGAGCAAGCCTGATGTCCTCCCCCCCGGTGCTTGACCTCGGACCGATCCTGGAGCCCGTGTCGGCAGACCAGCCCGCCGGCGAGGACCTGCGCCAGGACGCTTCCCCCACGTCGGTCTACTACGAGATCAAGGACCTGCGATCGACCGCACGGGCGGCCGAGCGGCACGCGCTCATGTCCGGCGACGGCGACCCACCGGACTGGAGTCCGATCGTCTCGCTCACCCCCGGAGTGCTCGCCAACCGGTCGAAGGACCTCGAACTCGCTGCGTACCTCGTCGAGGCACTCGTTCGCGAACACGGATTCGCCGGGCTCCGCGACGGGTTCGACATGCTTCAGGGACTGATCGAGCAGTTCGCGGACGACCTCTACCCACTCCCTGACGAGGACGGAGTCTCGACGCGTGTCGCCCCGATGGCCGGGCTGAACGGGTCGGACGCCGAAGGGACGTTGGTCCGGCCGATCCAGACCGTCCCGCTCACGGACCGCAGCAGCATCGGTCAGTTCTCGACGGCGGACTACAAACAGGCGCTCGAACTGGAGAGGCTCACTCCGGAGCAGAAGCAACGGCGGCTCGACCAGGGGGCAGTCAGCCTCGAGATGTTTCGCACGGCTGTCGCCGAGACCGAGTCGTCGTTCTTCGACGTCGTTCACGTGGACCTGATGGACTGCGTCGACGCGTTCAAGGAGTTGACGGCGACGGCCGACTCGGCCTACGGCGCCGACTCGCCGCCTTCCTCGAACGTACAACACGCGCTCGACGAGTGTCTGAGCACACTGGAGGCCGTCGCGGGACACAAGCTCACCAGCAGTGCTTCGGACGATCTGGAAGACGAGTCGGGCGATCAAACCGGTGACACGAGTGTCCGATCCGAGTCGACCGGCGTGCCCGGCCAGGTTCAGACTCGGGAGGAAGCGTTTCAGGCGATCCTGCGTATTGCGGAGTTCTTTCGTCGCACGGAGCCGCACTCACCGCTATCGTACGCACTTGAGCGGATCGTGAAGTGGGGCCAGCTTCCGCTGCCGCAGCTGATGCGGGAACTGCTGCCGGACCAGTCGAGCATGTTGCAGATGTTCCGACTGGTCGGGATCCCGCCGGATGAGGGGCAGAACGACTGACGGCTCGTGACCGTCAGCCGATACTCGGCCCGATCGTTGCGTACAACCAGACAACGGACCTCGGAGACGGAAGATGGCCAAGGGTGTCCACGACAAGTTGAGCCGCGTGCGAAAGCCGCGCGTGCACATCTCATACGAAGTCGAGACGGGCGGTGCCGTCGTCAAGAAGGAGCTCCCGTTCGTGATGGGAGTCATGGGCGACTTCTCCGGCGACCCGAGCGAGCCGCTCAAGCCTCTCCGGGACCGCAAGTTCGTCCAGATCGACCGGGACAACTTCGACGACGTGATGGCTCGCATGACGCCGGGGCTCGACCTCAAGGTCGAGAACACTCTCAAGGACGACGGCAGCGAGATGGGCGTGCAGCTCAAGTTCCAGAAGATGGACGACTTCGACCCGGCGAACGTCGCCAGGCAGGTCGAACCACTGGACCACCTGCTCGACACGCGCGACAAGCTCCGGGATCTGCTCACCAAAGTCGATCGCTCGGACGACCTCGAAACGCTGCTCGAGAACATCCTGCAGGACGAGGACCAGTTGAACGAGCTGAAGTCGCAGCTCGGTGTCGACGACTCCGGTGAGAAGGGAGAGTGACGCGATGGCCGACGACGCACAACGAGCCGAACAGCCGCAGGCCGCTGCGGAGACCACCGAGGCGGGCGCAAGTCTTCTCGACCAGGTCATCGGTGCCACGAAGCAAACCGAGCGGTCCCGCGCCGAGGAACTCCTGTCAGCCCTGACGGACGAGGCCCTCCGCGGAACGGTGACCTGGAACAAGAACGTCACCGCCACGATCAACGAGGGCATCGCCGCCATCGACGCGGCAGTCTCCAGGCAGCTCTCGGCCATCATGCGGGATCCCAAGTTCCAGAAGCTCGAAGGCTCCTGGCGGGGGCTGCAGCACCTCGTCAAGAACAGCGAGACGGGCGAGAACCTGAAGATTCGCGTCTTCGACGCCAGCAAGCACGACGTCTTCAAGGATCTCGACAAGGCAGTCGAGTTCGACCAGAGCCAGACCTTCAAGAAGCTGTACGAGAACGAGTTCGGCTCGCCGGGGGGCCAGCCGTACGCAGCTCTCGTGGGAGACTACGAGTTCTCGAACCACCCCCAGGACGTCGAGTTCCTGCAGAAGATGTCGAGCGTCGCCGCTGCGGCGTTCTGCCCGTTCGTCTCCGCGGCCAGCCCGCAGTTGTTCGGCATGGAGGAGTGGACGGAGCTGTCCAAGCCCCGCGACCTGCAGAAGATCTTCGAGTCCGCCGAGTACGCCAAGTGGAACTCGTTCCGCGAGTCGGAGGACTCTCGATTCGTGGCGCTGACGATGCCCCGAGTTCTCGCCCGACTGCCCTACGGCCAGGACACAGCTCCCGTCGACGAGTTCGACTTCGAAGAGGTGCCTCGAAACGCCGACGGATCCGCCAAGCAACTGGACCACACCGACTACACGTGGATGAACGCGGCGTACTCGTACGCCACGAACCTCACGAACGCCTTCTCGCAGTTCGGATGGTGCACGGCGATTCGCGGGGCCGAGAACGGCGGGAAGGTCGACAACCTGCCGACCCACGTCTTCAAGACGGACGACGGCGACACGGCCATGCAGTGCCCCACCGAGATCGCCATCACGGACCGTCGTGAGGCGGAGCTCAGCAAGCTCGGCCTGCTGCCGCTGTGCCACTACAAGAACACCGACTACTCGGTCTTCTTCGGCGCACAGACCGTGCAGAAGCCGAAGCAGTACGACGACCCTGATGCAACGGCGAACGCGGCGATCTCCGCCCGGCTGCCGTACATCATGGCGACGTCACGGTTCGCGCACTACCTGAAGGTGATGGCCCGCGACAAGATCGGTTCGTTCATGGAGGCGAGCGACTGCGAGGAGTGGCTGAACCGCTGGATCATGAACTTCGTCACGGCGGACCCGAAGCCGAACGAGGAGACGAAGGCTCGGTACCCGCTACGTGAGGCGAAGGTCGAGGTCAGGGAAGTGCCGGGTGCCCCCGGTACCTACGACGCGGTGGCCCACCTGCGACCGTGGCTGCAGATGGAGGAGCTGACCGCCTCGCTGCGAATGGTCGCCCGCATCCCGCAAATGGGCTGAGCTCGGGGACGCGATGGCGAACCCGCCGACCTCCCACACGCGCGCGACGGGCCTTCTCGAGTCGATACTCGAGGAGGCCCGGTCCGTCTCGCCCGGTGACGAGCTGCGTGCTGCGCGGACTCCGGAGGAAGTCGTCCGGGCGTGGCTGAGAACGGCCGGCGAACGCCCCAAGACCGTTGGCGAGCTCCTCCTGCGAATCAGCAGGGACGTGGGGCTGATCGACGACGTCGTCACCCGTCAGGTCAACGCGATCCTCCACCACCCGCGGTTTCAGAAACTGGAGGCGAGTTGGCGGGGGCTCGAGTTCCTCGTGGACGGCGTGCCGGAGGGTGCGAACGTTCGGGTCCGCGTGCTCGACGCCTCCTGGCAGGAACTGGTACGCGACGTCGACCGGGCGATGGAGTTCGACCAGAGTCAGCTGTTCCGCAAGGTCTACAGCGAGGAGTACGGTGTCGCCGGCGGGGCGCCGTTCTCGGTTCTGCTCGGCGACTACGAGATTCGACCACGCCCAGCTGCCGGACACTCGACCGACGACATGTCGGCAGTCCGTGGCATTTCGCAGGTCGCAGCGGCGGCATTCGCCCCCTTCGTCACGGCCGCACACCCGGCGATGCTCGGAGTCGACGAGTTCGGCGAACTCGAACGACCCATGAACGTCTCCGGGATCTACGGCCAGCCCGAGTTCCGCCCGCTTCGTTCGCTTCGCGCCACCGAGGACTCTCGCTTCGTCGGTCTCGTCATGCCTCGCGTTCTCGTTCGGCGCCCGTGGTTCGACGGTCCTGGCCGAGACCGCGGGTTTCGCTGCTTCGAGACGGGCGGCGGGCTCGAGCACGAACAGTACCTGTGGGGCACCGCCGTCTACGCCTACGGTTCGGTCCTGTGTCGGACGTTCGCCGAGACCGGCTGGTTGGCCGACATCCGAGGGGTGCGAAGGAACGAGGTTGCCGGGGGCGTGGTCACGGAACTCCCGGTTCGCGACTTCGGAGTGGACGCCCCCGGCGTGGCGTCGAGCGGCTCGACCGACGTGCTGATCGGCGATGCTCTCGAGGACGACCTCGCAGCCGTCGGCCTGATCGCTCTTTGTCCGTGCCGTGGCACGGACTGGTCGGCCTTCTACTCACATCCGTCGTTGCAGTTGCCGAGGGTGTACGACCGGCAGGACGCGACGGCGAACGCGCTCATTTCCTCGATGATGCCCTACGTGCTCTGCGTCTCGCGGTTCGCCCACTACCTGAAGGTGATGTGCCGGGACAAGGTCGGCAGCTTCGCCGAGGCGTCAGACGTCCAACGGTTTCTCGACGACTGGCTTCGAACGTACGTCATCGACGACCCGGAGGCGACGCTCGAGACGAAGGCCCGGTACCCGCTCCGCGAGGCCCGGATCGAGATTCACGAGATGCCCGGACAGCCCGGTTCCTACGGCTGTGTCGTCGAGTTGCGACCGCACTTTCAGCTCGACGACCTCGCCAGTACGATCCAACTCGTAACGCAACTCACCCGCGCGGCCGGTTGACCGCTCCACAGAGGTTCCACCGATGACGACGATCGAGTCCTTCCAGGAGGGACGGTTGGCCGACGCCGTGGAGGCCGCGACGGCAGAGGTGAAGGGCAAGCCGACCGACGTCGAGGCCCGTTGTCTGCTCGCGGAGCTGCTCTGCTTCCAAGGGGAACTGCAGCGTGCGGACAAGCAACTCGACGTGCTCTCCACTCAGACGCCGGAGGCAGCGGTCGGCGTGGCCCTGTTCCGCCAGTTGATTCGGGCCGAGACGTCCCGCCGCGAGTTCTACGAGCAGGGGAGACTGCCCGACGTGTTGACGGAGCCGACGCCGTCGCAGGAACTGCAGTTTCGGGCACTCGTGGCGATTCGCGAGGGGAACGGGGCCGAGGCAGTCGAGTTGCTCGGACAGGCGGAGGAGGAGAGGCCGGAGACGAGCGGTCGCGCCGGTGACGAGGTGTTCGACGACTTCCGCGACCTCGACGACTTGGTGGCTGGTTCCCTCGAAGTGCTCACCAACAACGGCAAGTTCTACTGGATTCCGTTCGAACGAATCTCTTCGATTTCCCGGCGACCTCGCGAGTACGTCCGCGACTTCCTCTGGGTACCGGCAAGAGTCGAGGTGCGTGACGGGCCCGACGGGGAGGTCTTCCTGCCGAGTCTCTACGCCGGCTCACATGCCGCGGCCGACGAAGCTCTCCGGTTGGGTCGGGCCACCGACTGGTGTGACGAAGCCGGCGAACCGGTCCGCGGACTCGGGCAGCGGTCTTTTCTGACGGGTGAGGAAGCTCGACCGCTTCTCGAACTCCCCGACGTGACGTTCGAGCCGGGTGTGGGCTGAGGAGACCGCGCGTGCGCAGTGAGGGCAATCAACCTCTACAACCCTCGGTTCTGGACCGGCTGCTGGACGAGGCTCCCGAGACCGAGAGGGAGCCCGCCCGGATGCGAGGCCAGCGCACGTCGGAACTGCACGCCTCCGTCCGACGGGATCTCGAGAACCTGCTCAACACGCGATGGTTCGCGAGATCCTGGCCGGGGAACCTGAGCGAGATCGGCAAGAGCGTGGTCGGCTACGGAATCCCCGACGTTGCCGCCGCCAATCTCGGGGCGGCGGAGGGGCGGAACCGGTTCCTCGAACTCGTCGAACGCGCGATCACGATGTTCGAGCCGCGGTTCGTCAAGGTGCGCGTCGTTCCGCTCGAGAACGTCGACTCACTCGACCGCACGCTGCGCTTCCGCATCGAGGCGATGTTGCACGCCTCGCCTGCGCCGGAGCCGGTCGTCTACGACTCCGTTCTCGACCGCTCGACCGGCAACTGCGAAGTGCGGAGTCCCGACCGTGACGCCTGAGCTCCTCGAGTACTACGACCGCGAACTGTCGTTCATCCGGCACATGGCCGGGGAGTTCGCGTCTGCCCATCCCAAGATCGCAGGGCGGCTGCAGCTCGCCGAGGGGATCAGCGAGGATCCCCACGTCGAGCGACTGATCGAGGCATTCGCGCTCTTGAACGCGCGCACGCGGATGAAGCTCGACGACGACTTCCCGGAGATCACGGACTCGATTCTCCAGATCGTCTACCCACATGCGACACGGCCGATCCCATCGGTCGCGATCGTGCAGTTCCTGCTCGACCCGGACCAGGCCGACCTCGTCTCGGGCTGCCACCTCCCGGCCGGATCGCCGATCGAGACCGAGCCGCTGTCCGGGAGCGTCTGTCGGTTCCGAACCTGCTTCCCGACGACCTTGTGGCCGGTCGACGTCGTCTCCGCACGGCTGGCCGCACGCCCGTACCCGGCGCCGAACACGCCTCGGTCCGACGAGGCGCAGGCGGTCGTGCACCTGTCCCTGTCGACGCGGTCCAGTGAGGTCACGTTCAAGGACCTCGACGTGGAGACCCTGCGATTCCATCTGCAGGGGCTTCCGCAGCACATCGCCCAGCTGTACGAGTTGCTGTTCAACCACTGCATCGAAGTTGCGCTCGCGACGGATCCGCAGGACGCTCGGCCGGTCGTGCTCCCTCCGACCGCCATCGCGCCAGGGGGATTCGGTGAAGACGAAGGGCTGCTTCCGTCGGATGCACGTTGGGGTCCGGGATTCCAACTGCTCACCGAGTTCTTTGCCTTCCCCCAGAAGTTCTCGTTCTGCGACCTGAGCGGTTTCGACCGACTCGACACCGAGACGAGCGGGCAGCGGCTCGAGGTGTTTCTCTACCTGAATCGCACGATCATCGAGCTCGAGCGGCACGTGGACGCCGACACGTTCCGGCTGGGGTGCGCCACCGTCGTCAACTTGTTCCGACAACGAGCCGAGCCGATCTCGTTGACCGGCACGACATACGAGTACCGACTCGTCCCAGACGCTCGTCGTCCCGAATCGACGGAGGTCTTCTCCGTCGACGAGGTCAACGGCGTTTCGCCGGACGGCGAGCACTTTCCGATCCGCCCGTTCTACTCTCTGCGACATGCTGGCGAGGACACTCGAGCGTTCTGGCACGCCGCGCAGCGGGAATCGTCGCAGTCGGTCGACGGAGTCGACCACGGAACGGAGACGTCGCTCTCGTTCGTCGACCTCGACCAGGCACGTGCGGAACTCGACGGTGTCTACGTCGACGTGATGACGACCTGCACGAACCGAGACCTCGCGCACCGGATTCCCGTCGGAGGTGCTCAGCCGCGAATGCAACTCGTCGACGGCGAGGGGCTCGTCAAGGAAATCCGCCTGCTGACGCTACCTACCCCCACGATCCGCGGCCGTACCGGTCGTGCGGACGTGTGGAGACTGATTTCCAGTCTGTCACTGGACCATCTCGGGCTCTCGGGGGGAAAGGAAGGTGCCGCGACCCTGCAGGAAGTGCTCCGACAGCACGACTGTCGCGACTCCGGTGAGTCGCGGGCCGTCATCGCAGGCATCTCGTCGGTGTCCCATCGTCAGGTCGTCTCACGCGTTCCCGGTGACCTCTCGGGGGCCGTCTGCCGTGGGATCGAGGTCGAACTCGTCCTCGACCCGGCCAGCTACACGGCTGGCCACCAGTTCCTGTTCGCCACCGTGCTCGAGCGGTTTCTCGGCGAGTTCTGCTCGATCAACTCTTTCGTCCGACTCGTTCTTCGTTACGAGGGACGGGAGGGGATCGTGCGTCGCTGGCCGGCACGGAGCGGAACGGAGGTGCTTCTGTGATCGACCGCCTCCGCGACGAACCCGAGCGTTTCGAGCTCTTCCAGCTGATACGACTGCTTGAAAGGTCGCTCGCGCGATCCGGCGCATCGAAGACAGGCCGCGTTGGAGACGACGAGCGTCCCGACCGGGAGGCGATTCGCTTCCGAATGGCCGTCACGGAACGATTCGCCTCCGCCGAAGTCGACTCCGTACGAGACGCCTCGGACTCGGGGAGCGGTCGTGTGGAGGTGACCACGGGGGCATTCGGCCTGGCCGGACCAGCCGGGGCGCTGCCTGCCCACTACACGACGCTGCTGTTGGAGCGGCTGCGAGCGCGGGACGACACGCTTCGCCGCTTCCTCGACCAGTTCAACCACCGGCTGCTCTCGTTGTTCTATCGAGCATGGCGGAAGCACCGTTTCCCGGTCGAGTTCGAGGAGAGGTCCGACGCCGGGAAGGCCGACGACCGCTTCACGACGCTGCTCCGGTGCCT
Organism: Planctomycetaceae bacterium; assembly: GCA_028284885.1. GTDB lineage: Bacteria > Planctomycetota > Planctomycetia > Planctomycetales > Planctomycetaceae > JANQQW01. The sequence continues at coordinate 27,255 of JANQQW010000270.1, read as the reverse complement.
CGTCGGCCTCGGCGAACCCGGGAAGCGGGCCCGCCTGGGTGTCGGCGACCTCGACGTCGTGTTCTACGCGGGTTTGTTTCGACGGCGGGTCCGCTCTCCTGTCGGACTGCGGCGGCTACTCGAGGAGTACCTCGGAACCCCCACGGCCGTCGAGGAGTTTCGCCCCCAACGGACCCGGCTCGAGACGCGTGAGCGATCGCGGCTACCTCGTCGCGACGAACACGCACAGGCCTTCAACCAACTCGGTCGCAACACGACGTTGGGGGCTCGAATTCTCGACGTCCAAGGCGGATTTCGGCTTCGAGTTGGACCGGTGGACGTTCAGACGTTCGAAGGCTGCCTGCCCGGCCGCGAGCTACAGGATCGTGTTTTCGCCGTCACGCGACTGTACGCCGGTGTCGAGTTCGACTTCGACGTTCAACCCGTACTGCGGGCCGAAGACGTACCGAGAACCAGAATCGGTTCGCAAGCATCCCCGTCGAGCCTCGGCAGGAACAGCTGGCTTCTCGGCCGCCCGTCGCAAGAGGATCGCGACGACGCGGTGTTCTCGTTGGATCGTCGTTCGGTCGAATGATAAGCTCTGTCCCGCGGGCCCTAGGTGAAACATGGTTCCTGTTGATCTGAAGTCGCTCGTCGCCCGCCTCGACGGAACGTGCCGCCGAACCCTCGAGGGGGCGGCCGGGCTCTGTCTCTCGCGGACGCACTACAACGTCGAGATCGAGCACTGGTTGTTGAAACTGCTCGACGAGCAGGAGACCGACCTTGCCGCGATCCTCGCGTACTTCGAGGTCGATCCCGCGCGGGTCGTCGAAGGCCTGAACAAGTCGCTCGACGGCTTCAAGACGGGCAACGCGCGTCAACCCGGGCTCGCTCCCGATCTCGTTCACCTCGTGCGACAGGCGTGGCTGCTCGCGTCGGTGCAGTTCGACTCTGCAGTGACGCGGTCCGGGCACGTACTCGCAGCGTTGCTCTCGGACGACACGGTGTCGCGAACTGCGTCGTCGGCCTCGCCGGAGTTCGACAAGATCAACTCGCAGTCGCTGCTGGCAGACTTGGCCCGGGTGACGGCGGAGACCGGTGAGGCGAACGAGGCGTACGCGAGCCGCCCACCCGGCGGAGCGACGACTTCGCCCGGCATGCCGGGACAACCGGGCAAGCCCTCCAAGACCCCCTCGCTCGACCAGTACACGATCGACCTGACCGGCCGGGCGCGGGAGGGCAAGATCGACCCCGTGCTCGGGCGAGACGCCGAGATTCGGCAGATCGTCGACATCCTGACCAGGCGACGTCAGAACAACCCGATCCTCACGGGCGAGGCCGGCGTGGGGAAGACGGCGGTCGTCGAGGGGTTCGCGCTCGCCATCGTCGACGGGGACGTGCCCGAGCCGTTGCGGGACGTCTCGATTCGTTCGCTCGACCTCGGTCTCCTGCAGGCCGGGGCGGGGGTCAAGGGAGAGTTCGAGAACCGGCTGAAGGGGGTCATCGAAGAAGTCAAGTCCTCGCCGAGCCCGATTGTACTGTTCATCGACGAAGCCCACACGATGATCGGTGCGGGCGGTCAGGCCGGCCAAGGCGACGCGGCCAACCTGTTGAAGCCGGCCCTCGCCCGCGGCGAGCTCCGCACGATCGCCGCAACCACGTGGGCGGAGTACAAGAAGTACTTCGAGAAGGACGCGGCGCTCGCCCGCCGATTCCAGGTCGTCAAGGTCGAGGAACCGAACGACGACGCGGCGATCTCCATGATCCGCGGGATCGCAACGATGCTCGAGAAGCACCACCACGTCCGCATCCTCGACGAGGCGGTCGTCGACTCGGTGAAACTCTCGCGGCGTTACATCACCGGCCGCCAGTTGCCGGACAAGGCGGTCAGTCTGATCGACACGGCGAGTGCGCGGGTGGCGATCGAGCAGTCGGCCGTGCCCCCCGAAGTCGAGGACGCCCGTCGTCGCGTCGAGCAGTTGGAGGTCGCGATTCGCGTGTTGGAGCGCGAGGCGAAGACCGCTGCCCCAGACGAGTCGCTCCCCGACCTGCGTTCCCAGCACGAAACCGCTCGGGTGGAGTTGGCGAAGTTGGAGGAACGTTGGCAGAAGGAGTGTGATCTCGTCCAACGGATTCGTGAGATTCGCGTAAGTCTGGAGGGAGGAACGCCGGACGTGGCGAACGAGGACGCGTCTGGCGGCCCCCCGACTGCCGACTCGGACTCCGTGCCGGACAAGGCGGAGGCCGAGACGGATGCGGCGGAGCCCGACTCCGACGCGCTGCGGGCCGAGTTGGACGGACTGAACGGGGAACTCGCCACGCTCCAGGGAGACTCGCCGCTGATGCAGGTGTGCGTCGACTCTCAGGTCGTGGCGGACGTTGTCTCCTCTTGGACGGGGATTCCGGTCGGACGAATGGTCGCGGACGAGGTTCGGACCGTGCTCGAACTCCCGCAGCGGATGGAGGAGCGGATCATCGGACAGGACTACGCGATCAACGCGATCGCCGAGAGTATCCGCACGTCGCGGGCAAAACTGTCCGATCCGCGGACGCCGATCGGCGTGTTCCTGTTGGCGGGCCCCAGCGGCGTGGGCAAGACGGAGACCGCGATCACGCTCGCCGAGCTCCTGTACGGCGGCGCGCAGAACATGACCACCATCAACATGTCCGAGTACAAGGAGGAGCACAAGGTCTCGCTGCTGATGGGCTCGCCGCCCGGGTACGTCGGCTACGGCGAGGGTGGCGTGCTGACCGAGGCGGTCCGCCGTCGTCCCTACAGCGTTGTCCTCCTCGACGAACTCGAGAAGGCGCACGAGGGCGTGCAGGAGATCTTCTACCAGGTGTTCGACAAGGGGTCGCTGCACGACGGCGAGGGGCGCGACATCGACTTCAAGAACACGGTCGTCATCGCCACGTCGAACGCGGGCACCGACCTGATCGCCAAGCTCTGTGCCGATCCGGAGACGGCACCGGAGCCTGGAGCACTGGCGGAGGCGTTGCACGAGGAGCTGTTGAAGACGTTCAAGCCGGCGTTCCTCGGTCGGGTGAACATCATCCCCTACTACCCGTTGGGGGACGAGGTGATGCGGAAGATCGTCGAGCTGAAGCTCGGCAAGGTCCGTCGCCGCGTCGTGGAGAACTACAAGGCGACCTTCGAGTACGATCCCGAGGTCGTCGAGACGATACGCGAGCGGTGCACCGAGGTGGAGAGCGGGGCCCGCAACGTCGACCACATTCTCTCCCACACCCTGCTGCCGGAACTCTCCAGCGAGTTCCTGTCCAAGATGGCCGACGGAGAGGCCGTCTCGAGAGTGCACGTGGGGATCGGCGAGGACCGCCGGTTCGCCTACGACCTGACCTGACTCGAGCGTCTCGAGTCGCCGAACCGAGCGAGCCCCCAACACGAACGAGGAGTGAGGATGTCCTACGACGTTTTCTGCAAAATCGCCGACATTCCCGGTGAGAGCACCGACGACAAGCACGCGGAGTGGATCGAGCTGACCGGGTTCCAACACGGGCTGCTGCAGCCGACCGGGGCGAGCGAGAGCTCCGGGGCCCGCGGCGGCGAACGGGTCACCCAGGAGAGCTTCGTCATCGAGAAGCGGCTGGACAAGGCGAGCGCCAAACTCGCCGACCACTGTTGCAAAGGCGAGAACATCGCAACGATCGAGATCGAACTCTGCCGGGCGACCGGCGAGAAGCAGGTCTACGCGAAGTACGAGATGACGAACTGTCTCGTCACCTCGTACCGCCCGGTCGCCGCAGCCGCCGGCGACGACCCGGTCCCGATGGAGAAGGTCTCGTTCAGCTGTGGCACGCTGAAGCTGACCTACACTCAGACCGACCCCGAGACCGGGGCCAGCAAGGGCAACGTCGACTTCGGCTGGGACTTCACCCACAACAAGTCGGTGTAGTCTGTCCGTCCGCGGAACACCACGTGACCACGAACCGGCGTCCCGCAACCGTCGGGACGCCGGTTCTCCCCTTGCTCGGAGCGGCGAGTCATGGCGTTCGACGGTTTCGTGAAGATCGAGGAGCTTCCAGGCGGAAGTACGGACTCTCAACACTCCGGTTGGATCGAGATCGAGGGATACGAACACGTTCTCTCGCATCGCAAGCTGGGCGGGTTCGACGACAAAGGACGGCCCACGAGCGGCGGGGCCGAACACGGGGACTTCACGATCCGCAAGCGGGTCGACCAGTCTTCGCCACTTCTCTCTCGGCACTGCTGCCAAGGGTCGGTGTTCGCCCAGGTCGTCGTCGAGATCTGCAAGGCGGCCGGCGAGAAGACGCCCTACATGCGGGTGGAACTGAGCGACGCGAAGCCGATCCGCGTCGTGGTCGTCGGCAACGACGAACAGGACGGTCACCCCCGCGAGGAGGTCGCGTTCGTCTACGGCCGAATCGACTGGCGGTACACGGGGATCGACGGGCAGGGAAAGCCGATCCCACCCGTTCCGGCGTTCTGGGACCGGCGGACGGCCAAGGGCGGTTGAACGGGCCTCACTCCGACCCGGAGCCGAGCCAGATCCGCGGGCCGGTCGAATCCGGCGAGCCGGGCAAGAAGTCGAACGGGACGTTGTGGGCCCGGTCCCAGCCGTTCGTGCTCTGGTGTGTGCCGCTGGAGTAGAAGCTGATGGAAATCTGGTCGTAGGTCAGTTTCAGCTTGTCGATCGAGGAGGCAATCGCGTCCTCGTAGAGCTGCCCGTGCGTGCCGGTGGGTATGTCAACCGTCTCCGGTCCCTTGAACGTCGTCGCCAACCCCGACGACGTCGTCGCCTGGGTGATGTCGAAGTCCCGGCGGTGGAGCCGATGTTCGTCGATCTCGAAGCGACAGATCTTCACACCCTGCAGGAACACGACGTAGCGAGGCGTGCAGGTGTCTAGGTCGCTTGCCACCCCGTCGTAGACGGTGTACTCGAGGACGACGAGGTCGAGTTCCCCGCCGCTGGCACATGTGGCGAACAGCTTGGGCGACATCTGGTCGCTGTCCTTGATGACCGTGAGGTCGGGAAACTCCGCACGGCCGGCCGCGCGGGGCGTGTCGGAACTCTCGGCGGACGTCACCTCCTGCACGACCGGCAGTTGCATGTAGCGGACATTTGACCAGACGCTGTCGTAGGCGGGGTGCGTTGCGTCGCCCGCCCAGGGCGTGCCCGTCCCCTCTTCGCTGATCTCTTCGTAGACCTGCATGAAGGCGGTCGACTGTAGGCTGGCTGTCGTCGTCACCGGCGTGCTCCCGGAGCGTTCTCGCGATGTTCGCGGTGGCTGGGGTCTAGGCCCAGTGGGGTGTGGGTGGTGTGTAGGTGGACTGTGGACCGGTCGTCGTGCCACCGATGACGAACGTGCCGAGTGGGGCCTCCATGATGTGGGACCAGTACTCGGTGATGTCTCCGTCGGAGTGCTCCTCGGCGCTGATGATCCCGGACTCGGACCACGTCACCTTGATCTGCCCGTACTTCAACCCGATCCACTCCGTCGGGGCCCCCTCGTCCGCTCCCTCCAGTTCGATGCTGCTGATGTGGACCCACCGCATGAGGTACTCCATGCAGGGCTTGGGCAACGTGACGGCGTGGCTCGTCGAGTCCCAGGAGTACTTGCCGTGCGCGGAGTAGACGAGGAGTCGGGCCTCGTTGATGAACTCCCCCATGCAGCAGAACTTGAGGAGTTTTGGGGAACGCGGGTCAATGTGCTTGAGAATCTTCAGCTCGCCGTGCTCAACGGCCTCGACGGACCGGGGTCGTCCGCCCCCCTCGGAGCCGATCTGCTCGATCTCGTGCTTGATCGCGAGCACCTCGATCGCCCCGGGGCAACGGGCGTCGGTACTGCCGGTCTGCGCGTCCGTGTCGATGTCACAGCCGCCCTCCGAGAGGGCGAGGAACATGTCGGGCTGCGGCACGGGAGTTCTCCGCGGGTGCGATTCGGGTCCGGACGTTCAGGTGAAGAGCGTGTTCTCGGCGGTGACGGCGTTGTTGAGCGTTTGGTCGTTCTCGGACTTGTTCGTCTGGCCGTTCCAGGTCTTGTCCTCGTTCGCTCCGAACTGCTCCGTGGTGTAGTTGTACGAGGCGAGCAGGAGCTTGATCGACGTGTAGTGCAACTGCATCGTCTCGGCCGGCATCTCCGACTCCGTTGCGCGATAGGCGTAGTCGGCGAGGATCACGTTCGACAGTTGGATCGTCATGAACGGTTTCGGCCTGACAACACCGTTGTTCTCCTCGGAACGGCAGGAGTAGAGCTGGACCGCCTTGAACACCTTGCCGGTCGTGCAGGCGTCGAACAGATAGGGGCTGCCGTTGTCCATCGACCGGTGGACGGTCATCGGCAGGTGTTCCGTGTAGGACCGCCGCACCTGGGCCTTGAGAGCGCTGGGGCGCATCGGTGCGATCTGTGCCTTCACGTGATGGTCGAATCCGGTGATCTTCATCAACTGCGCCGGGTCGGGAGCCCCGATTCCCCCGGCCTGGGGATATCCGCCGATGGGCCACGTGGCGGGGATGTCCGGTTGAGCCGGCGGACCGTTGGCCGACTCGATGCGCATGTACAAATCGGGCATGTCGCGTTCCTCAGGTTCCCGGGTCGGTGGCCGCGACGACGCCGCCGGCCCCGAGCACCAAGGCCGTCGTCAACGAGGAGAGGAGCGTGGCCCAGTTCATCCCGGCCTCGCCACCGGAGCTTCGGTCTCGATCCCAGTACCGGATGCTGACGCCCTGCGGGGCGTCGGCGTCGCCGACCTGGCTCATCGCGAACCAGCAGATCTTCTCGTAGCGGAGTTCCACGTGCTCGTGGTCGCTTCCCTTGATGCCCCAGGCGGAGATCATCACCCGCCGCAGGCCGACAACCAGATAGGGCATGCGAATGCCGTGGATGCCCGGCCCGATCCGCCGCCGGAAGTAGAACGCCGCGAGCGGAAACTTCTCTTGGGCACTGCAGCCGAAGGCGAGTTGGGGTGTCGCCGAGTCGATTCCCTTGGTGAAACAGAAGGTGTTGTGCGTCGGGAGGTGCCCGAAGATCGTTCCGGGCACGGGCTGCCTCCGCTTTCCGGTCCATCTCCCCACCGTGGGCGCGGGGGGGGCCGGGGCGTGGTGGCGTGCGGTGTCCCAACGAAAGATCGCGTCGTGCACGGAGGCGGTCCGTTGGCCACGCAGGAGATTCCTGGCGGGAGGGTGGAACTGCTCGTACTCCGCCTGGTCTTCCTCGTGGTGGAAGTGGATCTCGTGATCGACCTCGTGGACGTTGATGAAGCTCGTGAAGGGGAGGTCGAGCGAGTCGCCGCGGACGATGTTCTTGACGAGGCTGAGCGGATTCAACGCCGCCAGGCCGAGCGTGTTGCTCTTCCAGAAGTCGGATCCCCGCAGGAGGAACATGTAGATTTGCGAACCTGCCTCGGACATCTTCGACTCTCCCCGGTGGATCCGGTCACTGCGGTATCTGTTCGCGCTTGTTCGCGAAGTCCCAACCCACTTTGTTGGCGGCCTGTGCCCCGTACTTCCAGCCGACCGTCTTGTAGGCGAACTCGATCCGCTCGACGGGGCCGAACTCCATCAGAGGATGGGCAACGAGCGGGTGCATGTTGGGCTTCCCCCAGGGTTGGACCTGGTAGTCGCCGACCATCTCGTAGTCGACGATCCAGGGGGAGCCGAGCACGATCGTGAACATGTCCCTCTGGACGGCCTGGACCGCCTGGACGTTGTCCGCCATGGGAGCCCGGACGGTGACCGCGACCGAGGCCAGGAACGCGGCCCGCCCGGCCCAGTCGCAGAGCGTCGGAGTCGTGTTGTCGACGCACTTGTAGACGACGAGCCGCCCCTCCTCGAGATTGTGCGCGAGTCGCTCCTCCAAGTCGGGCTTCGCCAGTCGCACCAGGATCGGCAGGATGCCTCGCGCGATGTTCGGGTTCTCACGCTGCAGAAGTTCCGCGATCGATCTGTCCAGGTCGAGATGGTGTGCCGTCAGTTCCCGATTCGGCGTCCGTTTGATGGTGTGCTCGAAGCTGATGATCTCGATCTCGTGCGGGTGCTGAAGATCCGCGTCGGACGACTCCCCGTCGAGGCGGACGTTCGCCGCCGTTTCGATCTTCATGAAGGCGTCGAGATCCATGCGCTCCGCCGTGTGCTCGTCAGTGGTCGGGGTCGTTCCACGTGTACTGGGTGTTGCCGGACTCCCACTTGACGCTCTGAAAGTAGTGCAGATCGACTTCCTCGAGCGGGCCGCACTCGAGCACGGAACCCGAGGGGATCGGGCGGGCGGTCTCGAGATCTCTGCCGAACAGGTGCAAGCGGGGGTTGCCGACGTGGTGAATCCGGGTGGGAAGCACCTTCTTGATCGTGATCTTCAGCAGCTCGTCGTCGACAGCGGCCGCCGCCGCGTTGGGCGTCATCATCCCACGGACGATCAGCGTCATCTCGTCGACGCGCTTGTTCGTGTACAAGAGCTTCGCGAGCGCGGGCGTCGCCACGTCGACGTACTTGATGACGGTCAGAACACCATGAGTGGCGAGGATGGGATTGCCGTTGTTCTGGGAGAGCGTGTCGTTCCGGAAGATCCGGAGCGAGTACGAGAGGATCTCGATTTCGTTCGCGTTGTTGTCGCGGCCGTCCGAGCTCTCGCCGGCGACGTCGGTCGAATACAGGAATCCGTCGAATCGCATCCGCGGTGAGATCCTTCGTGTTCGCCGTTCTCGTTCGCCGTGCCGCGACCCGCGGCCCCGTACTCTCGAACGTCGTCGAGCCCTCGGGCGTTGGATCGAATGTGTTGAATCGGCGGGACGGCCCGGACCCCGCGGCGGCATTCTACAGGTCAATCGGAAGCGGTCCCACCGTTCGAACGGGAATTCGAACGACATTGCCGATGCCGCTCGCGCCCGCTCAACGGACTTGCCGACCGAACGTCACGGGTTAGGATCGGTCGTTCGACCATCCTCGCCGGGAACGACTCGTGTCCACAGACGGCTCCTCGGACGACTCCTCCGACTCCAGATTCCTCGAGATCGACACCCCGCTCGGCGACGGCGTGCTGACGCTCGTCTCGTTCACGGGCACGGAGGGGCTCTCGCAGCTCTTTCGGTACGAGCTCGAGATGTTCTCGAGCGAGTCGTCGATCGCCCCGGAGGATCTCGTCGGCAAGGCGGTCACGGTGACGCTCGGCGGGGACTCCGACAGCCCACGGTACTTCAACGGCTACGTGAGTCGCCTCGAAGCAGGCGACGTCCTGCAAGACGAGGACGACGTCGACCTGCGCGTGTATCGCGCGGAGATGGTTCCCTGGTTGTGGCTGTTGGGAACGAACGAGAACGCGCTCGTCTTCCAGGAGATGTCGCGGACGGACATCGTGCAGAAGGTGTTCGACGCGGCCGGGTTCTCCGACTACCAGCTGAAGCTGCAGGGCTCGCCGGCCACGCTGGACTACTGCCTGCAGTACTTCGAGTCCGACCTCGCGTTCGTCTCGCGGCTGCTGGAGCAGGAGGGCCTGTTCTACTACTTCCTGCACGAGGACGGGAAGCACACGCTCGTCGTCTCCGACAACGCCAGCGCGTACTACGACTGCGACGAGTCGAGCGTCGACTACTCGGAGGACGACTCGGACCGCACGCCGGGAACGATCAGCGACTGGGCCCACGGTTTCTCGTTCCGGCCCGGCACCGTGACGCTCGACGACTACGACTTCACGGCCCCGACGAACGACCTGACCGCGACGACGGACACCGTCATCCCGCTCTCCGGATCGACGGACTACGAACGGTACGAGTACCCGGGCCTCTACACGCAGACGTCCGTCGGCTCGGGACTCGCCAAGGCTCGCATGGAGGAGCAAGAGGCGACCTACGAGGTCGTGACCGGCAAGGGGACGTGTGCCTCCTTCGGGGCCGGCGGGGCGTTCACGCTGGCGACCCACGTCGTCTCGGACGAGCAGCAGAAGTACGCACTCGTCCGCGTGAGTCACTCGGCGCGTGCACCGCTGCGGCTGTCCGGCGGCGGCGGAGGCGGTGAGGGGTACCTGGGCGAGTTCGAGTGCGTCCCGGCGCCGACGGCTTACCGGCCCCCCCGCGTCACGCCGGTTCCGCGGGTGCACGGACTGCAGTCGGCGGTCGTCGTGGGACCGTCGGACCAGGTCGTCTACACCGACGAGTACGGCCGCGTCCGCGTGCAGTTCCACTGGGACCGTGTGGGCGAGCTCGACGAGAACAGCAGCTGTTGGATTCGTGTCGCCCAGCCGTGGGCCGGAAAGCAGGTCGGCACGATGTTCCTGCCGCGGGTGGGTGACGAGGTGCTCGTCGACTTCCTTCAGGGCAACCCGGACAGGCCGATCGTCGTCGGCTCCGCCTGGAACGCCGACCAGACCCTCCCGTACGACCTGCCGACCGACAACGTGAAGACGGCGATCCGCACGCAGTCCTTCAACGGCGGGGACGACAACTACAACGAGCTGGTGTTCGACGACACGCAGGGAAGCGAGATGTTCTCGCTGCACGCCGAGCGCGACTTCGAGCGTGTCGTCGAGAACGACGACACGCTGACGGTCGGCTACGACGCCCAGGACCCCGGCGACCAGACGATCAAGGTCTACAACAACCGCACGGTCGAGATCGACCAGGGTGACGACTCACTCACGTTGAACACCGGCAGCCGGAACGTCACCGTCGAACAGGAAGACTCGTTGACCGTGAACTCCGGCGGGCGGACGGTCAGCATCGAGAAGGACGACTCGCTCACCGTGAACTCCGGTGACCGGACGGTGAAGATCAGTTCTGGCAGTCGCTCGGTAACGGTGCAGAGTGACGACAGCCTGACCGTCAACTCGGGCGACCTGAGCATCTCCGTCTCGGCCGGGCAGGCATCCGTCGAGGCGATGCAGGGCATCAGCCTGAAGGTCGGTTCCAACGAGATCACGATCGACCAGCAGGGGGTCACCATCAAGGGGATTCAGGTGGCCGTGTCGGGCGACATGCAACTCGACTTGAAGGCCCCGTTGGCGTCGCTTCAGGCGGATGCCGAATTGACGCTCAAGGGCGGCATGGTGATGATCAACTGACGATCGGGACACGGAGAGCCCGGCGAACGGGTCGAGGGAGCGTGTGGGTGGCCGGATGAGCGTTGACCAGCAGATTCCGCCCCTCGCCCCGCCGCCACCGCCGCTTGACTCGAGCGGTGTGCTGCAGCAGTTTCTCGACCGCGTCCGCGGTCTGAAGGAACCGCCCAAGGGCTGGCGTGGGTGGCCGGTCCGTGTCGGCCGGTTCTTCTACTCGATCCGACTCGAGACCTGGCTCGCGGTCGGGCTCTTCGTCGTACTCGCACTCGCGGTGCTCCTCGCGTGGTGGCGGTTCCACCAGGATGCCGACAACGACCCGTGGAGCGACCGGTTCGGCTGGCAAACGATCGCAACGCTCGTCTCTCTGGTGTTCGTGATCCCGCTCGTCGTCCGCCGTGCCGTGGCCGAGACGCGCCGTACGGCCGTAACGCCGTTCGCGGACCTCGATGCCGAGTGGCAACGCGGCCTCGACCTGCTCCGGGTGAACGGCGTTTCGCTCGAGCGACTGCCAGTGTTCGTCGTTCTCGGCTCGAAGTCGGCGAGTCGGGACACGAACCTCCTCGGTGCGGCCGGCGAGCCGGCCGAGCCGATCGGGACCGCTGGTCGCGAAGCGACGCTGCAGTGGTTTCAGTCGCGGCGGGCCTTGTACCTCGTGGTCCGTCGAGTGGGCAGCCTCGCGCTCGTCGACGACGCGGCGTTCACGGCCGGATCGCTCCGGGACGCCCATCGTTCGGTGGCGAGGCTGCACCGCATGGTGGAGTTGCTGCGACGGACCCGCGACCCGCGGACTCCGCTGAACGGTGTCCTCTTGCAAGTCGACTTTCGGGTCCTCGGCGACGAGTCGCTCCGAGCCGTTGTCGCGAAGGCGGCGCGGAACGACCTGGCAGGCACACTCGAGTTCTCCGGGTTGGACGTGCCCGTGACCCTCGTGCTGCTCGGGATCGAACGTACGTCTGGCTACGACGAGTTCCGACGTCTCGTGGGCCCGGCCGGCTTTCAGACGAGGACATTCGGGGTGAGCCTCCCCGTCCCGGCGGTTGCCGACGACGCGGCTTGTCAGGCGGTCGCGCGGCAAGCCTGCCGCGATCTTCAGAGAGGGGTCGGCGAAGTGCTTCGGACGCGGTGGGAGGACGCCGTCACGGCTGCGTCCCTGTACGGGCTTCTCGCGACCATGCGGTCGCGAACGCACGCGCAACTCGGGAGTCTTCTCACTCGCGTGTTCGCCACGCAGGTCCCTCCGGGAACGCCCGTTCCGCGCCTGGCCGGATGCCGTCTCGGCGGAGCCGACGGGACGGCGACGTTCGTCGGCGGCGTGCTCGACGAGCAGTGGTCGCGCCAGAGTCAGATTGAGTGGGGGCCGGACGGGCGTCGCCGCGCGAACCGCCGTCGGCTCGCGGTGTTCGGTGGCATTCTTCTCTCGATCTTGCTCGTCGGGCTGGCAGTGCTGCAGTTGACCGGACCGCTGCCGTCCCGGCGGACTACGTCAGAAGTTCCACCGGAACTCGACGCGAAACACGGACTCGAACTGTGCGCTCGAACCGATCGCGAGCCCGCCGTTGACTCCGACTTCGAACAGGCCGAAGTCTCCCGCCGGCCCGAGCACGAACCGGGCACCGGGTGAAACGACGAACGTGTTCGTGCTTCCGGAGACGACGAGACCGTCCGACCGTGTGAACGCCCCGCCGTTGTAGGCCAGGCCGGTGAACTCGAGCGTCGGGATGATCGCAAACGAGTCCGTGTCACAGAGCAGGTAGTTCGCCCCGAACCCGTACTCGATCACCGTGCTGCTGTACTGTTTCTCGGCCCCGAGCGGGATCCACAATTTCAGCTCGCCGTTCCAGGTCATTCGCTCCGAGAACTGGTACCGCACCAGAAGTCCGGGCTCGAGAGAGACGTGCCCGGTACCGAGACCACGGCTGCTCGAACCGGTGCTGAGATACGTGCGGAAGACGTTCGTCAGCTTCCAGTCGCGACCGTCGACCAGAACCGTCTTCGTGGCCAGCCGGAGATCACCGAGTCCGGACGTGTTCTCGTTGACGTCCGGGGTGACGAAGCGAATCGGGAGCTCGGTCAACATCGAGAAGCTGTCGTTGCCCGTCTCGAAGTGCACCCAGAGGTTCTGGTAGTCGACCCCGGTCTCCGGGCGGCTCGGCCCGCTGGGTGGCGGTGACCAGAAGTACGCGGATCGATCTGGTCCGAACAGATTGTCCGCCGACTCGTACCGCAACGCGACGTAGTTGGACGGAATCGCGTAGTCGATGTCGAACCCGGCCCAGTCGAGCCGCTCACGGCCGATGCCCGGTTGACCGGATGTCCGGCAGACGTCCCAGCCGAACAGCTTCCGCCAAGGCGAGCACTCGTCGATCCAACAACTGGCCTCGTACTCCGCCTCGACGTACTCCGTCCCGTCGGCGAGAATCTGCTCGAGGATGGGCATCGCCTGCCCTGGCTGGCACAGCGGGCAGTCGGATCCGACGTCGAGCACCAGTGGATCGACCGTCGGCAACAGCGGTGGTTCCGCCGGTCGGGGTTCGGGGAGTGTCGGCTTGGTCGAGGCTGGCTCCGGCGGCAGGGGGGGGCGCTTCTGGTTCGCTCCGACTACAGCCACGGACTCTTCCGTGGTGGGAGAGACGGGCACGAGCGCTGCCACGTCTCGATCGCTCGGCTCGACAGTGCTCTCCGTCGGTTCAGGTCCGGCAACGTCTGGCGGCTCGAGTGGTGTCGAGACCGCGATCACACTGTCCACGAACGGCAACGGGGCCGTTGCAGTCGGCAGGTCGGTCATCAGCGAGGGGGGGGCCGGGAGCCTGGCCAGCGTGGGAGCCGCTTCGTCGGGCAGCGGCGAGGGAGCCGGTAGTTGCAGGAGGGTCGGGACTGGAAGCAGTGCCGGCTCTTCCACGGGAGGCAACGGGGACAAGTCGATCGTCGAGTGGAGTCTCGTCTCAGACGATGCGGGCAACGGCTCGGCAAGCATGCCGTCCAGCGTTGTCACGTCGCCTGGGTCACGCGGCGGTTGCTCGTCCAACGCGGCAACCGGGAGCATGAACGACCCCGGCGATTCGTAACGCCGCGGAACCCAGCCTTGCGGCTTGGCATCGCTGCTGCCCAACAGGACGGGCTCCGAGTGCTCCGAGTGCTCGCTGCCGTCGATCAGGCGCGGACTTGGCGGCACGTAGGACCACTCCGGTGGATCGGCCCCCACGGCCTTGGTGTCCTCCCACTCGACGAACTCGCCCGGCTCTCGCTCGAGATCGAGCACGGCGGACCAGTCTTCGCCTGCAACAGCCGCGACCAGCCACAGCGCTGAGATGGCGAGGACCGGCAACAGCGATCCGAGTATTGTGTGGGCGAAGCGCGTCACGATGGCGAATTCGGGACAGTGTGGAAGACGGTGTAGCCCGTATCGGTTCTATCGGTTGTACGGGGCCGCCGAGTTCACGGAAATCAGCGCGCGAGGCAGACTCCGGCAAATCCACGCTCGTGGACAGAACCCCTTGGCGTTGCTAGATTCCGGACGAACTCGGCCACTTCGAGTCGGCAGCGGGACGCTTCCATCTCCTATGCGAAATCCCCCAGTTCACTGGTACGAGGGGCTGTTTCTGCGGCCGCAACACTTTCAGGCTGCCGACCGCTTCTGGGAGGAGCTGCAGGCCACCTCGAGGTCGTACGACGCCCCTTACGGCTATGGACTGCACACGCTCGAGATCAGCCATGCGGCTCTGGAGAACAACCAGTTCGAGGTCCAGGCCCTGAGGGCCCGGATGCCGGACGGGACGCTCGTCGATCTGCAGGTCGGGGAAGAGCCGGACCGCGTCGATCTGAGGGCCGCCGTCCACGACGTTGGCCGCTCCGTCGATCTGGCCGAGCCGTTCGACGCTGCTGCCGTCGTCCGGGTCTACCTGGCGGTTCCCAAGTTGCGGCTCGGGCAGGCGAACGTGGGCGGCAGCGGTGTGGGGGACCGCGAACGGCGTTACTCGACCGCCGTCGTGCCTGTCCAGGACGAGACGCAGGGTGGTGACGAGCAAGAGATCGAGTTTCGGCACCTCAACGTTCGACTGCTGCTGTCCACGCAGAACCTGTCCGGGTACGAGGTCCTGCCGATCGCGCAGATCAAGCGTGGCAGCGACGAACGCCCCGTTCCGCATCTCGATTCCGCGTTCGTTCCGCCGCTGCTGCGAATCGACGCGTGGCCCAGTCTCGTTCGAGAGTACGTCCGGGCCGCCTACGACGTCGTCGGCCAGAAGTCCGAGGTCCTCGGCCAGCAACTCGTGAACCGCGGTGTCGGATTCGACAGCCGGCACCCGGGTGACCTCGATCGCATGTTGATGCTCTCCGAACTGAACTCCGTCTACGCGGTCTTGGGTGTGAAGGCCTTCTGCTCGGGGACGCATCCTCTCGAGGCGTACACCGAGTTGTGTCGCGCGGTCGGCCGACTGTCGGTCTTCGCCGGTACACGACGGGTTCCGGAACTCCCTCGCTACGACCACGACGACCTGGCCCGCATCTTCCACACCGTCTACGCCGAACTCGACCGGCTGCTGAACAGCGTGCTCGACTACGAGTTCGAGCAGCGCTACTTCGAGGGGGTCGGGCTCGGCATGCAGGTCTCGCTCGAGGCGAAGTGGTTCAACTCCGACTGGGAGTGGTACATCGGTGTGAGGAAGGGCGACCTCTCGACCGACGAGTGCCGACGCCTGCTCTCGCCAGGTCACCTCGACTGGAAGTTCGGCAGCGCCCGGCAGGTCGAGACGTTGTTCACGCAACGAGCCGAGGGACTGTCGCTGAAGCCGCTCGACCGAGCGGTCCGCTCGCTCCCTGCCGGTGACGACTGGCTGTTCTACGAGGTCTCGAAGAAGGACAACCCGGCTTGGCGGGACGTCCAGCAGACTCAGACGCTCGCCGTCCGCCTGAAGGACTCACTGATCCTGAACTCCGATCGCCTCCAGGGGAACCGGACGCTCGTCGTCTCGTCCGACGGTCGCGATGCCTCCCTGCAGTTCTCCCTTTTCGCGGTTCCCAATCGCACGTGACCCCTCGATTCGCCAACGCCGTCGATCCCGTGCTGCTTTGCGTGATCGACCTCATGCAACGCATCGACGCCGGCGAGAGTCCCTCGCCGGAGGAGTCGCGACGACGGATCGTCAAGCTCTTCGAGGAAGCCGAGGGACGACTCGGATCGGATCGCGAGTGGGAGCTGGCGAAGTACGCGATCGTGTCGTGGATCGACGAGATGATGGTGGACACGACGTGGTCCGGCCGCGACTGGTGGAGCAACAACGTGCTCGAAGTCGAGCTGTTCAACAGTCGGCTTTGCAACGAGTTGTTCTACGACCGGGCCGAAGAGGCCGCAGGTCTCCCCGGACGTGACGCGCTCGAGATGTTCCACGACTGCGTGATCCTCGGATTCCGCGGCTTCTACCGGGATCCCGAGTACGCCCGCACGGTTGCAGAGGCAAAGGAACTTCCACTGACGCTGGAAGAGTGGTTGGCGCGGGCCGCTCGTGGGGTGCGGCACGACGACCGCAGCGAACCGCTGCCGACCGGGCGTTCGCTACGCGGGGCTCCACCGATGCACAGCCGAGCGACCGTGGTTTGGACCTGGCTGGTCGTGGCCCTGTTGGCCGCGGCGAACGGACTGCTGTTCCTCCTGGTGAACGACTAACCGCCTTCGGCCGGACGACGGCCGAGAACTCGAGGCCGCATGGACGTCGTGCCGAACGTCTCGTCGATCCCCAAGACCCCGCGGCTACCGACGCGTGTGCGGTTGCCGCGGACGTCGCTCGCCGTGCGGGCGGCAGCGTTCAGCGTGGTCGGCGAACTCCTTCTCGTCGGGCTCTTGGTTCTCGTTCGCAGCACGAATCCGAACCTGATCGACCTGGAACTCGTGCTGACGCCGGCCCGCCTCGCCGTCGTCGGCACGCTGCTCGTTACGATTCCGCTCACTTCCTATCTGCTCGTCGGGGCCCTCTTGGAGGCACGGCGATCGCGGTATGCGGACGTCGACGCGGCCCTGCGGGCCGGAGCGCGAGCGCTGCGGGCGGCGGGAATCGAGATCGACGCCGTGCCAGTGTTCGTCGTGTGCGGTCCGACCAGCGGTGAGGCGGCCCGGGCTCTCTTCTCCGCGAGCGGACTGGCGTTCCGCCTGAACGGAGTCCCCGAAGGAGCCGCGGCGCTGCAGTGGTACGCGACCGAGAACGCGGTCTTCGTCGTGTGTACGGGGGTCGGGTGTGCGTCGGCCGTCGCCGTGGCGATCGAACGACTACGAGTCGAGTCCGGCACGACCGAGGAGAACGCGGGTACCACGCGCCGTGCAGCTTCCATCTCGACCGGTGAGACGATCGAGGAGACCCGCCGACTCGGAGACGTCGTTCAGTACCTCGCCTCAGTCCGCCACCCGCTTTGTCCAGTCAACGGATGCCTGGTCGTCGTCCCGCTCGCCGCGGTCACGGGCCCAGACGAGGAGGTCGACGCAGTGCGGGCAGCCGTGCTGGAGGACACGACGGTTGTCGGTCGCGCGTCGCGACTGCGGAGTCCGGCGACACTTCTCGTGAGCCAGTGCGACGAGGACGACGGCTTCCGTGAACTCGTCAGACGGGTCGGTCCCGAAGGGGCCGTGCGTGACTGCATCGGTGTCGGGTTCGACCTGGAGAGCGAGCTCGACGAGTCGGCCGTCGTGCCGTTCTCGGAATCCGTCGTCGGAGCGATCGGCGACCAGATCCACGAGTCGTTCCGGCAACCCGACGTCCTCACCCGACCGAACAACGAGCGCCTGTACGCGTTGCTGTGCCGACTCCGTACGAGGGACCATGCCGAGTTGCTGCACGTCCTCTCCGGTGCCGCAGCCACCGCTGTGCCCGTCGACCAGCGACCACTGTTCGGCGGCTGTTTCTTCGCCGCGACCGGGAGTACGGAGGACCGGCAGGCCTTCGTCCAGGGTGTGTTCGAGAAGCTCGAGGCCGAACAGGAGGAACTCACGTGGATGACGTCCGCGACCCGCGACGACCGCCGATGGCGGGCGTGGGGGACAGTCGGTCTGACTCTGGTCGTCGGACTCACCGTGAGTCTGATCGTCGGCATCGTGTTCGCGATGATGCCGTCGCAATGAGACGGGACCACGGGCTTCGCGCAGGCGAGAGTTCGGATTCGTCCGCTGGACCGGGACGGCGCAGCGGCGGCTCGCTATGATCGAGTTCGATCTCGCTCGGTTGCAGCCATCGGGCGACGCAGGTCCAACAGACTGGCCCCACGAGGTACAGCGTCATGCCCGGCCCCGCAGCACAAGTCGCAGGCCTCACGCTGACGGGTGACGCGATCGTCGGTCCCGGGGCCGCGACCGTCTTGATGGCGAAGATGCCGGCCTCGGTCGTCGGCGACTCCGTCAGTGGGGCCGCCTGTGTCGGGACGATCACGCTGGGGAGCGTGACGGTTCTCGTCGAGAAGAAGCCGGCGGCGACCGTCGGAAGCGTCGTCGTCGGAACGAATCCGGCAACCGGGGTTCCGGTCAGCACGGCAGTGGCTCCGCCGGGCGCCCTGACCGTCGTGATAGGCAGCTGAGCCGGTTCCAAACGCAACGGATCGCAAGAAGGAGCGAGGGAACGATGGCCCTTCACGAACTCGACGACGTCCGCGAGGAACTCGACGACGACGTCTACGCCTCGACGGACCTCTCGACGAGCATCCCCAAGCACCGCTTCCCCGCGGACGAACGGGACCCGCGGCACGCGTACTCGCTCGTCCACGACGAGTTGATGCTCGACGGCAACTCGCGACAGAACCTCGCAACCTTCTGCCAGACGTGGGTCGAGCCGGAGGTCCACCGTCTGATGGACGAGTGCCTCGACAAGAACATGGTGGACAAGGACGAGTACCCGCAGACGGCGGAGATCGAGGCTCGCTGCGTCCACATGCTCGCCGACTTGTGGAACTCGCCGGACGGGGCGAACACCGTCGGCTGCTCGACGAACGGCTCGAGCGAGGCGGCCATGCTCGGCGGAATGGCGATGAAGCGACGATGGGAGGCGAAGCGGAGGGCGGCGGGGCAGTCGATCGACAGGCCAAATCTCGTCACCGGCCCGGTCCAGGTTTGCTGGCACAAGTTCGCACGATACTGGGACATCGAGCTCCGCGAGATTCCAATGGAAGACGGGCGACTGATCATGACGCCCGAGGAGGCGGTCGCTCGCTGCGACGAGAACACCATTGGCGTCGTCCCGACGCTGGGTGTCACGTTCACTTGTCAGTACGAACCGGTCCGGGCCGTCGCCGACGCCCTCGACGCGCTCCACCGTGACAAGGGCATCGACGTGCCGATCCACGTCGACGGGGCGAGCGGTGCGTTTCTCGCGCCGTTCTGTGCGTCGGATCTGCCATGGGACTTCCGACTTCCGCGGGTCAAGTCGATCAACGCCTCTGGGCACAAGTTCGGACTCGCGCCGCTGGGTGTCGGCTGGATCGTGTGGCGGGAGGCGAGTGACCTGCCGGACGAGTTGGTGTTCTGGGTCAACTACCTCGGTGGGAACATGAAGGACATCGCACTCAACTTCTCGCGTCCGGGCGGGCAGGTCGTTTGCCAGTACTACAACTTCCTGCGGTTGGGACGCGAGGGCTACCGCCGGATTCACACGGCATGCTACGAGACCGCCGAGTTCCTCGCTCGCGAGATCGCGAAGCTCGGCCCGTTCGAGATGCTGTACGGCGGGGCGATGGACGCAGGACTCCCGGCGCTCTGCTGGCGGATCGAAGAGGACGCGGACCCCGGATTCACGCTGTACGACCTCGCCGACCGGCTCCGCTCGCGGGGCTGGCAGGTTCCGGCCTACTCGCTGCCCCCGAACCGTCAGGACTTGGTGATCCAACGAATCCTCGTGCGCCACGGTGTCAGCCGCGACCTCGGTGCGCTCCTGCTGAAGGACGTCTCCCGCGCCATCGACCACTTCGCGAAGCACCCCGTCAGGAAACCGCTGACCGAGGAGGAGGCCTCCGGTTTCCGGCACTGACACCAGGACCCGGAGCACGATCCCATGAAGACCTGGATCGCAGACATCCTGCGCGGCGGGCGGCTGTTCGGCCCCGAGATGCGCGAGGATCGCTACGCCGTCTACGACGAACTTCGTCGCTCCGACCCCGTTCACCGGGACGAGGCAGTCGGTGCTTGGATACTGACTCGGCACGACGACGTCGCGCTCGTCCTGAACGACCCGCGGTTCTCCTCGAGGCGGGTGGAGCGGGTGCGAGACCGGTTCGACGAAGGACTCCAGCCACTGCTCGGCGTGCTCGCCGGGCGGATGTCCGAGTACGACGGTGCTCCGCACAGGCGAGTGCGATCGCTGGTCCACGACGCCTTCATCCGCACGGAGGTCGAGAAGTGGGAGCCGTTCGTCCGCCGGCGGATCGAAG
Source organism: Planctomycetaceae bacterium (assembly GCA_028284885.1). Taxonomy (GTDB): domain Bacteria; phylum Planctomycetota; class Planctomycetia; order Planctomycetales; family Planctomycetaceae; genus JANQQW01. The sequence goes on along the minus strand of JANQQW010000270.1, from coordinate 6,855 downwards.
ACCTGCTCGACGAGCCACTGCGGACGGGGCGCTGCGAGTTCATGGCCGACGTGGCGATTCCTCTGCCATTGTCGGTGATTCTCGACCTGGTCGGAATCCCCGCAGAGGAACGCGATCGCGTGAAGGTGTGGAGTGACGAGTTCTCCAAGGTCGCCCTCGGCTTCTTCGCCGGACTCCCGGAAGACCAACTCCGTCGCGGCCTCGAGGCCGTCACCGAGTTCCGCGAGTTCCTCCGCGAACGCGTGTCGATCGTCGAACGCAGCCCCGGCAACGACCTGTTGAGTTCACTCGTCGCCGTTCAGCACGAGAAGGACCGACTCTCCGTCGACGAACTTCTGTCCAACGTCCTGCTGCTCCTCGCGGCCGGAAACGAAACGACGACGTGCCTTCTCGGTTCCGGCTTGGCGGCTTTGCTGCGACATCCGGAACAACTCGCGCTGATACGAGAAGACCCGAGTCTGCTTCCGAATGCCGTCGAGGAACTCCTACGCTTCGACGCCCCCGTCCAGTTCCTGGGTCGCGTCGCCACCGAGGACGTCGAACTGCGGGGAGCCGAGGTGAGTCGTGGGGACGTGATCGTGGCCGTGATCGCGTCCGCGAATCGCGATCCCGAGTGGCACGACGAACCAGACCGACTCGACGTCCGCCGCCCTCGTGTGCAACACCTCTCGTTCGGTCACGGACAACACTTCTGTGTTGGGGCACAACTTGCCCGGCTCGAAGCACGCGTCGTGTTCGAGGTGCTCTTCGAGCGTTGCCGCGAACTTCGCATCGACACGACGGGATCACTCACCCACTTGGACAATCCGGCGATCCGCTGCCTGCAGTCACTACCACTCCGCATTCGCTGAGCAGAACGGCCAGAGTGTCGGCGGCCGCGACGACACGTTCCAGACGCTCGGTTCGGTCGAACCAACCCTCGTACCGGAAGAGGAACGCCGCGCCAGTGTCCTCGAGGACACTGGCGCAATCGGGTGGGGGTGGCAGATTGGGCGTCGGCAGGGAGTTGCTCGTGCACGTGTACTCAACGAGGTCCAGGTGGGACGTGCTCGTGGCGTGTGACCTCTGTGGCGGGAAGTGACGACGCGGTTTCGCGTCGGCAATTCGTGTGTGCGGATCAGGCCGGAGCGTCGGGACCGACTAGACCGCCCCGAGACCGCACGCCGAATTGAGGTCCGATCGTGGACGGCTTCCGTTGGGCGCTACGGCAGTCGATGCCAACGCTCAAGAAGAGACGGTGGTCGCGACGGAACGGGAACGCCCCGACTTGCGAGGAAGTGCGACGGACCTAACAGACGGATCCGCGGACAGCTGGGCCGACCGCCCTGCTGGTGGCCGAAGAAACGGTCAACGGCCGTCACTCCCCGGCGTGGTTCGAGCAGCACCTGTGAGGCAGACTCAACGCGTCGCACAAAGCAATCAAGGAATCGTGCGCGCCCGCGGAAGAGGGCGCGCATGATTCCTTGATCGCGTGAGACCGACACAACACGCAGCGCCGTAGTAGGTTGTGACGCCGCGGCTCCGCGGGGTACCCACCGTTCCTGACCGGGAGAGTCCCAACCGGAAGCCACGGGCCCCGATTGCTGTCTCAAGTCCTCCAAGAACTCACCCAACAAGTTCTTCTCGATCCACTGCCGCGCTAGGCTCATCGGCGAAAGCCTTCTCCAGTACAGCGGACGTAGAGTCAGGCCGAACGTCCCGATCCGCTCCGACCACGGGGCTTCGACGAGCCGTACGCCCTTGGCGGAGTGGCCCCAGTGGCCCCCGACTCACAAGCGTAGCAGCGGTGCTAAATTGGGGCCGGATCCGCGTCATGTAACCTGAGGGAAGGAGGCAAGCCCTTGGTGTTCGGCCAGCGTCCTTCACGAAGCCGCACTTCGAGGCTTGCTTACGGAGATTGTGAGCCCCGGTGGTCGGGAACCGTGGATCACAACTTGCAAATGCAACCGCTGTGCTAAACCCGGGCCAGGAATCCTGGCATGTCTACTTGAGGAACCGGCTAGGACCGACGGATGTCGGGTGTTTCTCCCCCTTGCCGTCGATGGCCACCATGACAGCCGAGATCCCGACGGGCGTCATCCCGAGGCCCCCGTTTCAGCTTCGAAGCCTTCCGATCCCACTGCGGTGGGAGGTAACTCGGCGGCACCCTTACTACCAGCATTGGTGGCAATTGGCGGACGACTTCTACGAGGATCGTCCGGTTCGTCAGCCGGCGGAGGAACACCTGCGCGCTGCGGCCCTGGTGGTTCTGCGAGCCATCGGAGTTACCGGACAACCCGTAGACCCCGCCCGCGACGACCTCGACTTCGACCAGTTGGACGAGGGATGGCTCACCGGGGCGGTGCAGCCGATGTCGATGCGCGGGATGGCGATGTTCCTGCTCGCGACTCTGCCCCCCGATGACCTCGAACGATTGGCCCGGTGCTTCGAGATCGGTAGTCGACACCGTGTTGGCGACGACGAAGCAGGGCATGGTCTTCAAGCGATGACGGAACTGCACGGGCTCACCAGCGAGTCACTCGACAGCTATCTCGACGAGCCGATCGTCACGATCAACCCGGCAGCCTCGCAGCAACAGGTGCTGGCGGCCATCAGGGCGCTTCACGCCCAGTGGCGTGAGGAGCGAGACCTCGGCGATCGCCGCCTGCAGGCCGATCGCGTTCCGGATTACCTCAAGGTCCGGGACCGACGAGAGGGGTGGGGCGAGGGTCGGTACGGCATCGGGCAGGCGACCGGCATCATGGCGATCAGCGAGGAATTCGGGCGCCCGAGATCAACCGTTTGGGACCACTCGAGGCGGGCCTTCGAGTTGATCATCGGGCATCCCTACACGCCTGAGCTCTGGTGGCACGTCATGGGGGCCCCGCTCGCAGTGGATTGCGGGATTCCCGCGTTGCCGCGCCCGACGCGATCCCGCGCCAACCAGCCGGTCACGGAGACCACGGTAGGCGTGCCCCTCGAAGTTGCGGCCGAAGGGGACGGCAACGAAAGCGAAGGGGTCGAGTCGGCAGAGTTCCGGGACCAGTTGCGGTTCGTTCTCGGCCGACACGACGACGACGCAGAGGTCCTTCGCGCCCTTTCGCTACCCGCTGATGACGAACAACTTCTGGGGTGCGTGCGGCGTTTTCGCGAGGAGTTCGCCGAGTAGCTGGGCTGCGCCGGGTTTTCTCGTGCACAGCTCCGGAAGAGTGAGAGGGAAATCGTCCTTCTCGAACTCGACCGAATCATGAACGCCGCGGAGATACGTCTCAGTGCAACGGAGTTGAGCAAGCGGACGGGCTGCTCGACCTGCACGATCTGGCGGCTCAAGCGGGCGGGCAAGATCCCGTTCCTCCAACCGGGTGGTGGGAACTGCCGAGTGATGTTCCCCGCCGACGCTCTCGATCGCGTCGAGGCCGACGTGGTCTCCGACAGCCCGTTGCCCCAAGCCCGGCCCGACTCCCTGGCCCCGAGCCGAAGTGGCGAAAACCTCGATACTGAACTCTGACAGAAGGAGTCAAAATGGGACGCACGAGCCACTCGGCTCGACACATCTGCAAGTACTTCGTGTGGACGTTGTTCCAACGCGGCGGAGTCTTCTACGCCGACGGTCGGGCAACAATCCCCGGTTGGGGAAGTCCTCCCTCGGAACACGCGATCGGGACGAAGCCCTCTCGCGACTCCACGAAGTCGACCTACAAGGGGCGATCGAACACGGACTGGCTTCCGAACCCCGCCCAACCGGGGCCAATCCGACCATCGCTGAAGGGTGGGGGGCCTACCTCAACGCCTGTGCGGCGCCGCTCGAACTCGGCGGCATGGCCGAAAGTTCCCAGGCCCGCTACCGAAGCGTGCGGAAGGTGCACGAGACGTTCTGCACCAACTTTGGGGTCAGCGTCTGGAGCGAGGTGGACCGAGATTCCGTGGCGGCGTTCGCCAAGTGGCGGAAGCGGCAGGGCCGTGCGCCGCGGACGGTGGCCACCGACCTAGACGTCATCCGGGCAGCGAACCGGTGGCTGGTGGACAACGACCTGCTCGCGACGGAGTTCAGGCTGCGGATCGGGGTGCAGAAGTTCGACGAATCGGACACCTACTGCTTCACGGCCGGTCAAGTCCGGGCGATGCGCGACTACACCGGTGAGACACCGGAACTGGGGTGGCTCCATTCGATCATCGTGGCGCTCTCCACCTCCGGCATGCGGATCGGGGAACTCCTCGAACCACAGTGGCGGGATGTCGATCTGGGCGAGGGGGTCCTCCGGATTCGGGACGAACGTGGCAACCGCTCGCGGGGGAACACGGTCAAGTTGCGAACAACGAAGGGGAAGGCCTCGCGCGCTGGACGTGAACCCTGAGCTCAATGCTGTCTTGACGTCGATGTCGGGCCCTCACACCGGGGCCGTCTTCCGTCGATCCGACGTCTCCCGGTTGAACTTCGTTCGGACGAACTCGTAGGTGAGCGGCCTTCTCACGCCGCTGACCTCGAAGTTCCCCGCCGTCGAGGGCGAGACCGGTTCCCGAACGCGCGGCTCCACTCCTTCCGCCATTTCTTCGTCTCGGAGTGCTACCGCAAGGGCGTACCCGAGCCACAGATCATGGCGTGGGTTGGCCACCGCGACTCCAAAATCGTCGCACGCTATCGTCATCTCCGCCTGCAGGATGGGCGGAGGCTCATGAATGGACTCGACTTCTTCGGGGACGAGACGTCGGACGAAAGTGCCGATCCCGCCCCCGAACTTCATCAGCAGGAGGGTGCCCACGACGACCAGAACGCAGCGTAGACCGCGACCATGTCCCAGTTCGTGTCCCAGTTGACAAACGCCGTTCGCAACGGCCGCCACAACCCAAAGAGAGAACTGTGGTTGTCGCTGCAGGCTCAATGGACGACAAAGAAGCCGGGCTTCTTTCGTGGGGTTGGAGCAACTCGGTCCTTACCGCACAAAGCCGTGTCGGACACGAGACTTTGGCTTGGTCAGCTGGTCAGCCGTTGTCACCTGTGTTCATCGGAGATGTCCCATTGGGACAACTCCGTGACAGTCTTGGGCACCTCGCCCTTGTAGAGCCATACCACCTCTTCCCGGCCGTGGTCGAGCTGGTCGTCGAGACTCACGTCCGACTGAGACTCGCATCCGCTGACTCGGCAGACGACGCCCGCGACGAGAGTGTGGCCATGGCGGGGACTCAGTTCCTTCTTGGTACGTCGAGACACGCAACACCTCCGTACGGAGGTCGAGTGCCGACGGCGGAACTGATGCCGGACTTCGCGGGCGAGTCGTCGGAATCTCTGCACGGTGGTGACCCGAACGCAGTGGAGTGTACGTTCGGGAGGTTGGTCGTTGCCTGGACAGCCGGTCCGGTTACCGTGAGTCCCCTCGACCGAACTCACGGACCACCACGATGGCGGACGCTCGGCAACTCGTCAGGCAGTGGACCATCCTGCGGATTCTCTCTGCGCGTAGGCACGGGGCGACCGTCCGGGATCTCGTCGACGAGACGGGAGCCTCGATCAAGACGGTCCGTCGCGACCTCGACGACCTGCGTGCCGTCGGCTTCCCCCTCCGGGACGAGGAGCACCAGCACGGCCGCAAGCACTGGTCGCTGGCGGCCGAGACCGGTCCGCCGCTGACGTTCAGCTGGGACGAACTCGCCGCGCTGCATCTTGCGCGGACACATCTGTCTTCGCTCGATGGCACCTTGTTCGGGGAGGCGCTGCGGCCGGCGCTCGCCAAGGTTCGGGCCGGGTTGCCGGAAACGGCACTCGACTACCTCGCGAAACTCGCCGAACGGGTCCACCGCACGACGTTCGGCGAGGGGGACTACGCGGCCCGGGCGGACGTCGTCGAGGCGCTCCGCACAGGGGTCGAGGACCGCCGCATCACGTTGATCGGCTACCAGTCGCAGCGGGCCACCGAGCCGGTCGAGTACGAGGTCTACCCCTACGGCCTCGTCCTGCACCGCGACTCTCTGTACCTCGTTGCCTTCTCCGTCGACCACGACGAGCTGCGGCACTTCAAGGTCGATCGCGTCGCTCCGCGAGGCGTTCCGGTCGCTGCTGAAGGGGGATGCCAAGCCGCTCGCGAAGATCGCCCCGACGTCGCTGGTGTTCGGCGTCTGGGACTCCCGCGACACGCAGGCCAAGGTGCCCCGCGTCGTGGCGTCGACCATCCGCGCCTACGACGTCCGCAAGCTGACGCGGTCCGCCCAATTCAATCCGGCGACGGAGTATATCAAGGACGGCCTCGTTGAGGATCCGGATGGTCTCGCAGATCCAAAGGCCAGAACCAAGGCGAAGGACGGTCTGTCGGAACGCGGCTTCACACACGTGCCGGCCAGCGGGACGCACGGCGGCGTGATCGCCGAGGGGGGCGTTCGCCGGGAGGCGACGCTCGGGTTGGCCGCGCTGCGACAGCTACACGTCGGGGACGATGCGGAGAAGACGCTCGCGCTGCGGCGGTACGTGCTCGGGCTCGCGCTCGTCGCGCTGACGCATCCCGCCGACCCGTACCTGCGGCAGGGTTGCCTGCTCGTCCGCGACCCGGACAAGGCCGACGACTGCGAGTTCGTCGCCGTCCTGCCGACCGGGACCCGCGAGCCGCTGTCGATCACCCTCGACGACGCCCTGGCCTACGCCCGGGCTGCCGCCGAGGCGTTCGGCGTGGGTGAGGACCGGACGGTCGACTTCGACAAGGACCGCGCCCGGAGAGAGGTCGCCGGCGAGAGCGGCTCGCAGAAGAAGAAGGGCTCCAAGAAAGCCAAGAAGAAGGCGAAGGGGAGCGCGTGATGCCGTACCTCGACCTCGAGTTCCGATTCCTGCAGCCGCTCTGCCATGCGCGGGGCGAGGACGGTTCGCCAGAGTGGCCCCCCTCGCCGCTACGG
>JANQQW010000102.1 GCA_028284885.1 Planctomycetaceae bacterium | reverse complement strand
CGAGTTCCGGCCCGCCGGGTGATCCACTCGTTCCTGCCGAATCGGTCGAGCGAGAACCGCGGAGTGACGTGGTTCTCGGCGAACGTCCAGTACGCGAAGGACGTCGACTGGTACCTCGGCAACGAACTGACCGCGGCGGCCCTCGGCGCCGCCCTGGCTCTCGTCGTGAAGCGGGAGTCGGGCCAAGGGAGCGGCACCGGGTTCGCCGGCGGGGCCCACTCCACGTCCGGCGGGACCGACGCGAACGGCAACTCGGTCGTGAAGCTCGGTCGGCCGTTCATCGCCGACATCGGTCCGAACGACGACGTGGCGATCGCCGAGTCCAAACGTCCGAATCGTGACGCGAAGCCGTTCATCGACCTGCTGATGATGCTCCACGGCATGGCGTCGGGCGTCTCCCAGCTGCGGGTCACCGGCGACTACAAACAGACGTCGTACACGGCCGCTCGTGGAGCCCATCTCGACGACCAGGCGTACTTCGTCGTCCTGCAGCAGTGGGCCGCCCGGTCGTTCATCCGCCCGGTTCGCCGCCGGTTCCACGCCGTGCAGGCGGGGCTCGGGCGTTTCCGGTCGGTCGGAGCCCGGCAGTTCCAGAAGAACGCCCACGACTTCCAGCGGCTGACGATCCAGCCGCCCGGCCGCGAGCAGCTCGACCCGGACTCCGAGACGAGCTCGGCCGTCGCCCGCATTCGCGGGAACCTCTCGACGTGGCAGATCGAGTGCGGCCTCCGCGGTCACAACTGGCGTCGTCTCGCCCTCCAGAAGAAGCGGGAGCTAGCGTTCTTCGCCCGTCACGGGCTCCCGGTCGATCTCACGACCGGCAACGCCGCCCCGGCATCGTCCAGCAAGACCCGAACCGAGGAGACGGCCGATGCCGAAGCCGGCGAATAGGATCGGCCGCGTGCTCGACGTGTTCGGGTCCACCGTCTGGGCGATGGAGGAGCAGGCCCTGACCGCGATGATGGAGGTCCTCGACCTCCGCACGCGGGGGTTGGCCTTCACCGACGACGAGGTCGCCGAGCGGCTCGCGGCCGCACGTCACGGCAGCGGCGCGATCGGGTCCATGATCCCCGGCGACTCCGACGAGCCGCACGGACCGGTGACGCACCAGGGCGTGCGGATCATCCCGGTGCACGGCGTCATCGCCCCCCGCATGGACCTGATGATGCGGGTCTCGGGCGGCACGAGCACGCAACAGGTCGCCACCTGGTTCCGTGAAGCCCTCGCCGACGACAAGGTTCGGGCGATCGTCCTCGAATACGACACGCCCGGTGGCGACGCGCGTGGGAACGAGGAGCTTGCGAACCTCATCCGCGAGTCACGCGGCCGGAAGCCGATCGTCGCCGTGGCGACCAACCTCTGTGCCTCCGCCGGGTACTACTGCGCCTCAGCGGCCGACGAGATCGTCGTCGCCCCGTCGGCCGAGATCGGTTCCATCGGCACGGTGCTGGCCCACGGCGAGGTCAGTCGCCGGGAGCAGAACGACGGCGTCACGTGGACCGTCATTCGGTACGGCGAGAACAAGGCGCTCGGCAGCACGGTCGAGCCGCTCGGAGACAAGGGAAAGGCGTCCCTGCAGGAGCGGGTCGACGCCTACGGGCAGCAGTTCGTCGAGGCCGTGGCGAAGAGCCGCGGCGTCACGGTCGAGCACGTCCAGGAGAACTTCGGCCAGGGCAAGGTCGTGATCGCCGCCAAGGCGGTCGAACTCGGGATGGCCGACCGCGTCGGCACGCTCGAGCAGGTCGTTCGCGAACTCGCGGGGGGACGTTCCGCCCGCTCGAACACGGGGTCCGGCGGAGCGTCGACCCGAAACGAGGTCTCGGAGAAGGAGTCCGCCATGGACAAGAAGATCGTGCAGGCGTTGGTGGCCGTGTCGCTCGTCACGGTCGGAGCCTCCGACGAGGAGTGCCAGAAGGTTCTCGACGAGCTCTACGCCTTCCTCGACCGCGAGCAACCGAAGGACGCCGACGAGGTCGTGAAGGACGTCGAAAGGCTCGCCAGCGTGCTCCCCAAGCCGAAGAGCGGCGACGGCAAGCCCGTCGAGACCGACGAGGGGGCGAGTTCGGGAGCCGGAACGGGCGGCGGCGGCCGCGTGAACGAGTCCGAGCTCCGCTCGCGGGAGCGAGCCCGCATCGACGACCTGCACGCCCGCGGGCAACTCCTCGACATGTCCGACGAGGCGATCCGTGCGGCGATCGGCGACGAACTCAGCGTGGAGGCAGCCTTGAGGAAGTGGACCGACGACATGGCGAGCGCCAACGGGAGCGTCAGCACGGGCCGCGACGCCCGGGTGACGGAGGCCGGGGAGGACCGCTTCGCGACCGCCGCGCTCGAGGCGCTCGAACACCAGTGCGGCATCGCCGCCGCCGACGCGAAGCTGTCCGCCCACGCCCGTGACCTGCAGTACGCCTCGCTGCTCGACCTCGCGACGATCTCGCTCGAGCAGGGCGGCACGCGCGTCCGCGGGATGCTGCCGGACGACATCGCGGCGATGGCCCTCCAGGGGCCGGAACTGCGGGTCGGGGCGGCCGAGCAGGCCTACCAGCGGCCGGGCGACCTGCCGATCGTCTTCTCGAACCTCGCCGGCCGGGTGCGGGACCAGGCGATGGAGTTCGCCCCGTCGACGTACCGAATGTGGGCCTCGCAGTTCCGTTCCGTTCCGGACTTCAAGCCCGCGACGATCGTCCGCACCGGCGAGTTCAGCGAGTTCCCGCGGGTGCCGGACGGCGACGACTTCGAGCAGGACGACATCGGCGAAGAGGCGTCCTGGATCGCGGCCGACTCGTACGGCAAGGAGTGGGCCCTGACCCCGCGGATGTTCGTCGACAACGACCTGGGGGCCTTCCAGGACGCCGTCCAGGACAACCAGATCGCCCACGAGCTCACGCTCAACCGGCTCTGCATCGATCTCCTCACCGGCAACGCCGCGGCGTCCGACGGGAAGGCGTTGTACCACACCGACCACGGCAACGACCGTGCTGCCGGCAACTCGCCGTCCACGACGGAGCTCTCCGAGATGCGGAAGCTCCTGCGGAAGCAGGTGGGCGTCGGGCAGCGGCGGACGTTGAGCCTGACGCTGCGACGGCTGTTGATCCCGACCGATCTCGAGACGACGACGCAGCAGCTGCTCGCCGCCACCCTCAACATCGTCCCGGAGACGGAGAGCAACGCGCAGATCTTCCGCGGCCAGGTTGCGTACGACGTCGATCCGATGCTCGACGACGCCAGCACCCAGGTCTACTACGGCTTCGGCGACCCGCGGATCGCCCGCGCCATCCGATTCACGTTCCAGCGTGGCTACGAACGGATGCGTGTGCGGAACTACTTCAACCCCAAGAACAACAGCCGCGTCTGGCAGTTCGAGGGTCGCTTCGCGGCGGCGATCGACAACTGGCGGGGCACCGTCCGCAACGCCGGCACCGGGGCCTCCTGACACACCCCGTGAGAGCGGCTGGTCGGCTCGGCCTCGTGTCGGGCCGGCCAGCCGCCAGGAACGGACCTGACCGCCAAACCACCTCAACGGAACCGTCACGATGAAGAACACGTTCTGCCTCGACTACCACTTCCGCGGCCCGCTGGTCCCGCCCGACGCCCCCGTCTCCGCCGGCGCGGGCGGACCGTGGACGAAGGCCATCACGGCAGCCGCCGGCAGCCCGCACGTGATGAACAGCGGGGGCTTCGCCGAACTCGCACTCGACGCCCAGAACGAGGCACAGAACCTCTGCCTGTACTGGGGCGACGACCTCGCCATCGACATCGACGACCTCATCCAGATCGACATCTGGGCGAAGGCGTCGGCCAGCCTCGACGCCTCGGTCCAGATGGCGTTCGGGCTCGCTGGGGCCCGCAACGACGCCATCGACTCGATCGCTCAGGCCACGCTCTTCCGTCTCGTCGGGAGCAACGCCCTCGTGGTCGAGGCGGACGACGGCACGAACGACAACGACGACGTCGCAACCGGGCTGACGCTCTCGACCGCCGTCCGGCGGCACACGATCGAGTTCAAGACCGGCGTGCACACTCAGTCGCCGCCGTCGCTGCCGACCGGGGGCAAGTCGAACCTGCTCTTCTCGGCCGAGAACTCGCAGGGGCTGCTCCGCCGCGTCGCCCAGAACACGCGACTCGACGTGAGCAACTACGCGGGCGGCCTGCAGCCGTTCTTCCAGGTCCAGAAGACAGCCGGGACGGCGACGGGGACGCTTTTCGTCAAGCGGGTGAAGTTCACCCTCCGCCAGGACTGACCGATCGTCGGGGGGCGGCCGTGGCTCGCGCACGGCGGCCCCTGGACCGGGGGACGACGACGTGCCGAATGAGGCGACCACCTTCGCCGAGGCGATGGCCGAGAACTTCGAAGACGTGTTCCTGAACGAGGAGCACGGGGCGGAGAGCGTCACGCTGTTCCCGAAGGAGAGCAGCGTCCCTCGCACGTTCGTCGCGCTCGTCGATCGCATGTCGAAGCGGCGGGAGCAGATGCCTCACCACGAGCACAACGTGGAACTCGTCGTCGTGCAAGGGCCGAAGACGTCCGCCGCGATGAAGGGCGTCGACGTCGGGTGGTCGCTTCGACTCTCAGACGACCCACCCGACGTGCGGCGGTCCTTCAAGGAGATCGTCAGCACCGACGGCTACTCGATCACGGCCCGCTTCGAACGCCAGTACGGCGGGCGGAGCGGAGTCCCCAGCCATCCGCTCATCTGAGACGAACGTGACCGACGTCGCACCGACATCGACGCTCGCCATCACGATGGCCCTGCTGTCACGGGCCGTTGCGCGGTCCGCGACGTTCCAAGGGGGAGTTGGAGCGAGCTCGACCGTTGAGGCGGAGCGGCGCGTCTACTTCTCGGAGACCGGATTCAGCGACGCCCACCAGTCCGAGGAGCGGCCGCTGGCCGTGGTCTCGCCGGTCCTGGAGACCTACGGACTGATCGCCGGAGGCGAGTCGAACGTCCTCCGGCCGAGCGGCACCCTGTTCCTCTACATGGCGAAGGACGTCCCTCCGTCGATGCAGGGGGACACCTGGCGAGACCGTCGCAACCGCGACCTCGACTCGATGAACTTCCACGGCGGCGTGCTGGACGACGTCGCCGCGCTGTCGGCGAGCGAGCCGTCCGAGGGAGACCCCGTGATCGAGCAGGACGGACAGGCCTTGGGCGAGCTCCCGATCACGCAACTGACGCTCCGCGAGTGGGGGTTCGTCAGCGAGGGCAACCGGCCCTCGCTCGGGTACTGGAGTCTCTGCATCGCCGACGTGCAGTGGGGGGACTCGGCATGATCGTGCTCGGCGTCGAGGTCGACGACTCCACGCCCCTGAAGGGCGAGCTGCGGCGGGTCTACCGTCGGGCCCGGAAGACGGCGTTGTACGACACGATGGAGTACTGGCACGAACGCGAGATGCCGCGGCGGTTCACGCCCGGCAACGAGCAGCGGTACGACCTCGAGCCTCGCGAGGAGGTCTACCTCGAGGAGATCAAGAAGGTGACCGGCGTCGGCCAGGGCCGGTTCGTGCTGCAGATTCTGACGGGAAGGTCGTTGCGGATGCTGAGGGCGTTCGCGTCGATCACCAGCACGGGCGACCGGGCCACGATCCGGATGACCGCCCCCGTCTACTTCACGAACCCGTTCGAGGGAACGTGGATCGACCCCGACACGGGCGAGACGAAGACCTCGTCCGGCCAGCCCGACAAGGTGGCCGAGCTGCTCTACACGCCGGCCGACGAGCGGCTGCGTCTCGCCAAGAAGCTCGAGCGCAACATCGACGTCGAACTCCGGCAGCCGCAACCGGTCCGCAAACGCACGATCAGGGGGTGAACCGTGGCGGTAACGACGATCAAGCGACTCGACAAGCTCGTCTTCCCGACGTTCGAGCTGCGGCAGGTGGACGACGTGAGGTGGGCGTCCGGCATCACCCGGACCGTCGAGCGTGGAGCGGGATCGACCGTCCCGAACTTCTCGTTCGTCGACCAGTTCGCACCGACGATCGAGGCGAACACTCCGCAGGTCCGCACCCTGCTGTCGGCCGTTCCGGTCAACGGGCTGGGGGTCGTCAACACGAACGCCTACATGAAGCTCGCCACCACCACGGCGAGCGTCGGCCGAGCCGTGACGACGCACGACCGCATCACGGTCACGCTCGGGCTGCTGACGTGGAACACGATCACCTTCCCGCACCGCGGCCGGGCCCGTGCCCAGCTCTCGCTCGCCGCGGCGTTCGACGGCGTCAACGACCCGTTCGTCCCGGCCGGCGGGGTGGCGCTCCCCGGGAGCGTGGCCGTGGACGAGATTCTGAGGGCCGGTCCGGTCCGCGTGAACGGCACGGCCATCCCCGGCGTGCAGTCGATCGAGGTCTCCTCGGGCGTCCAGCTTCGCCGCGAAGGGGGCGACGGCGAGGAGTTCCCGACGGCCGTCATCGTCGAGTCGATCGAGCCCGTCGTCACGATCCAGACGCTGACGCCGGTGAACTGGCTGACGCTCGGTCTCCGCGGTGTCGCCCTCAACGGGGCGACCGGGCTCGAGTTCTTCGGCCGGGCGATCGGCAGCGAGGCTCCGTTCGCGAACGCGGTCGCCAGCCACCTCAAGGGGACGGCCCTGTACGGCTCGGTCGATCCCGTCGACACGTCGGGCGACGGCACGGCGTCGGTCACCGACACGCTGCGGGTCACCTGCACGAGCCCGACTGAGGAACAGCTGCCGCTCACGTTCGTGACCGGAACACAGATCACCTGACGAGGGAGAACGACGTGGACATTGCGAGTCTCGACGATCGACAGAAGGCGGCCTTGACCGCGGCCGCCCACCAGTTGGCTGCCGCCACCGGGCGGACCGTCGCATCGTGTGCCGGCGAGCTGGTCACGAACGCCGACCTGCTCGACACGGTCGCCGACCAGCTGGAGACGCTCGGCGGCACGGCCGCGACGGATGGCGGCCCGACGGCGTCGAGCGGCATCACGGCGGACGCCCGCGACCTCGCCGAACACGTCCGCGCCTCCACGCCGAACCAACCTGACGCCCCGGCCGACGAGGAGACCACGTGACCGGAGTCCCCCTCTACTACCTCGCCGGCGTTCCGACGGAGCGCGTCACGCGGGAGACGTTCGCCGAGCACGGAATCGACGAGGTCCTCGCCGACGCGATCGCCACGGACGACTGGACTTCGATGCTGCACACCGCCCGGACCGGGCCGGACGGCACGAGCGGCACGGTCGTCGCCGCGCCGCCGTACAACGCGAGCGAGCAGTACACGCAGCTGCCCGGCTACTACCCCGACCGCCAGGACTGGCGAGAGCTCGGCCCGGGCGTCTGGTTCGGGACGGATCGCGAGTCGCCGCCGACCCCCGACGGGCTCGAGCGGACGAAGCAGGTCGGCGGGTTCGCCCACGAGCTCGCGGACGGCAACGTCTGGGTCTGCCCGACCGTCCGCCGTGCGTTCTTCGTGCCGTGCGTCCCGTGCATCCAGGATGGCGTGTTCGACGAGCGACGTCGCCTCACCAGCCTCACACGTCGGGTCAAACCGGAGTGGGAGTCTCTGTGGAACCGTTCGCTGGTGTGGGCCGCGAAGGAGTTCTCCGGCGAGTGGGAGCCGGTCGAGCGATGGGCGGCCGCCGCGACCTGCCTCGCCGTCAACTACCGCGTCGGTCCGGAGGAGATCACCGCCCTCGGCCTGTTCGACGAGGACGCGATCACGAAACTGCTCTCCGCCGCCCTCGACGTGCCCTTCCTCGACGACCTCGTGGAGTCGGAGGACCCCGAAAAAAAACGACTGCTGGCCGACATTCGCCGCGCGTTGGCCAGTGGCACGCCTGGAGACGCGGCCTACTCGCCGGATACGAACCCAGCGTCGCCGAAGTCGTCGCCCTGACCTCCGACGTCGCCACCGACGACCCGGTGGCGATCGTCGGCATCCCCACTCGCCGTTGACTGGCAGAGACCCTCGTGGGCACCGTCAAACACCAGTTCTTGGGAGACTCGGCCTCCGGCGAGCAAGCGATCGCCCGGATGGAGCGTAGGTACGCCGATCTCGAGAACAGGATTGCCCAGGTCTCCCGCCGCTCCCGCCGCTCGCAGCAGAGCTTCACCGGCCAAGCCGGTCAGTGGGTTGGCGGCCTCGGCCGGATCGCCGCCGGCTACGTCGGCGTCAACACGGCGATCCAGACCGTGATGGAGTCGAACCGGCAGTACTTCGCGGAGGTCGAGGCGGCGGCCGCCAAGGTCTTCGACGTCTTCCAGCAGTTTCGTACGCAGTCCGGGTTGCAGGGCTTGGAGGCCGAGGAAGCGCAGGGGCGGATTGGACGCATCGCATTCACCCGCGCCGTGCCGCTCGACCAGACAGGGGCCGCCGCAACGCAGCTCGTCTCGTCGGGGTTCAGCGCGGAGGACGCCAGCGGTGAGGCCCTCGACAAGGTCCTGCAGGTTCTTCAGGCGTCGAACCTCTCCCGGCCGGACGTCAACCCGGCGGACACGATTCGTGCCGTGTCCGCGTACCTGGAGGCCCAGGGACTGGAGAAGAACGCCGCGAACCTCGAACAGGTGGGCGTGCGATTCCAGCGGCTCTTCAAATCGACCGACGTGCAACTGGGCGACCTTCAGAAGTTCGCAAAGGAAAGCGTCGGACTACGCGGCTTGGTGTCCAGCGAAGAGCAGTTCGCGGCGTTCGACATTGCTCGCGGGGTTGCGGGGAATCCGGAGTCGGCAGCGGTGTTCTTGAGGAACTTTGCCGCGACTCTCGGAGGGTCGAGCGAGTCCGCCTCGACGAAGGACGCGCTCGCGAAGCTCGGCCTGCAGTCGCAGGACGTGGATTTCGTCGGGGAGGACTTGGGAAACGTCCTCGACCGTCTCGCCGGAGGAGTCGAGAAGCTCCCGGAGCGGCGCCGCCTCGGCGTCCTTACCCAGCTCTTCGAGCGGCGGAACGCGCCGCTCGCGACCGCGTTGATTCGCGAGCGTGGGAAGATCGACGACCTCGTCGCCATCCAGCGGGACGTGGCGGGATTCGCGGACGACGTCAGGCAGGCGTCGAGTGGGCGTAACTCAGTGCTGGTGCGGCAGCAGATTCGAAAGGAACTGCAGCTCGGAAGCGAAGACCAGCAGGTGAAGGCCCTGTTCGACGAAGCCGACCAGATCCTGAAGGACCAAGGCCGCTCGGTCATCAACCGCTACGTCTCGCGTGCCGGGGCGAACTTGCGACTCGCGTTCAGCTCCGGAGACGACGACGCAGTCGATGCCGCTCTCCGGTTCGGGTTCGACAAGGACTACTTCGACAACAGCAGCGTCGCCGACGTCGCGCGTGCTCGTGTCGGGCGATTGAACACCGCTGAGGGGGCGGAGCAGGCACTCTTGCTCCGCGAGATTCGAGACGACAACCGCAGGGGCAAGCTCAACCCGCGGGGGAACTCCGAATGAGCTACTTCCCCTCGTCGATCGACGCCAGCAGCGCTTCGACCCTTCCGAGCAGGATCGTGAGAAACCCGAGTGCGGCGCAGACGGCACCGGTTGTGGGCTCTTCCCCCATCGTTCCGAAGCCCGTCAGCACGAGTAGCCCGCCGATGACCGCCCAACCCCAGTTCCACTTCGGCACGTCGTGTCTCCCATGACCTGAATGTCCGACCATTCCAACATCGTGACCCCGACCGTGCAACATGGCGACCAACTCCATCGGTGCCTTCAACTTCGTGTCGCTCTCCGGCCCGCGGCCGGGGCAGCCGCTCGATCTGGAGCACCAGGTCGTCGAGCTGCGTCAGCGACCGGGGACCGACGGCACCGCGTCGCGTGTCCAGGGGCGGAAGGGCGAGCCGTTCGAGGTCCGCACGACCGTCGACGCTGCCGACTATCTCGCCGGCGTGCAGCTGATCCGGCTCTACACGCTCGCGGAGGCGATCGAACCCCTCGTCGTCGTCCACGGTGGCGTCAACTACCACGACCAGTTCCGCACGAAGTACGACGTGCTGCGCGTGACCCCCGTCACCGTCCGCCCGTCTCCGAACCACGTCGGGATGCTGGCGTCGGACTCCACGGCGATCGTCGTCGCACGCTGGCTTCTGCTTCCCGTCTCGTCTGCCTGACCTGAAGGAACCGCCCCCATGGGATCGCTCAGCGACTACGCCGAGAACGAGCTCCTCGACCACCTGCTGAAGATCGGTGCCTTGACGGTGCCGACGAACCTCTACGTCGCCCTCTCCACCGCCGACCCGCTCGACGACGCCAGCGGGCTCGCGGAGCCGTCCGGCGGCGGCTACGCCCGCGTCAACCACAACGCCTGGAAGACGAACGGCAGCCGGGCGGTTGAGAGCGACGGTTCGGTCACCTTCGCGGCCGCAACCGCCTCGTGGGGCACGATCACGCACTTCGCGATCGTCGATGCACTCACCGGCGGCAACATGCTGGCCCACGGCTCCCTCTCGTCGGGGTCTTTCGCCGTCGACGAGGACGACGTCCCGGAGTTCGCGGACGGGGCGATCGACGTGTCCGTCGCGGCGACGCTCTCCGCGAACTTCACGGCCGACAGCTCCACCGACGTGATCACCGCGACCGGGCACGGCCTGACCGACGGGAAGCGGGTCGTCCTCTCGACGACGAACACGCTGCCGGCCGGGCTGTCCGCCGAGCGCTTCTACTTCGTGCGGGACGCGACGACCGACACGTTCAAGCTGTCCCTGACGAGCGGAGGGACGGCGATCGACCTGACCGACAACGGGACGGGCACGCACACGTTCGCGACCGCCGGCACGCTGACCGACTACGCGGCCGCGGCACTTCTCCAGCACCTGTTCAAGATCGCCACGTTCACGGTTCCCACGAACGTCTACGTCGGACTCTCGCAGGTCGATCCCGCCGACGACGGCAGTGGACTCGACGAACCCGACGGGCACGGGTACGCCCGCGTCCAGACGAACACCTGGAACGCGGCGAGCGGCGGTGCGTCGGCCAACACGGGCGTCGTCAACTTCGCCGTCGTCGAGTCGGACAACGGGACGGTCACCGTGGACGCCGGCACCGACGTCTTCACCTCGAACGGCCACGGCCTCGCCGACGACGAGGCGGTTGTATTCACGACCACAGACACGCTGCCGGCGGGTCTCTCCGCCAACACGCCCTACTTCGTGCGGGACTCGACCACGAACACGTTCAAGGTCTCGGCCACGAAGGGGGGCAGCGCCGTCGACGTGACCGACACCGGTACGGGGACGCACTCTTGGCAGGCCTCGCTCGGGAAGATCGTGCGGCTCACGCTCCACGACGCCTCGACCGGGGGCAACCTGCTCGCGTCCTGCCACCCGAAGCTGGCGAAGCTCTTCACGAGCGGGCATCGCCCCCAGGTCGCCGCCGGCGGCTTCGACGTCCTGCTCTCCTGACGAGGTGCCGCTTCCATGGGCGGAACGATCCACCCCATTCCACTGCCGACTGGCGTCGTCTTCCCGTACGTGGGGACGACGGCACCGGTCGGGTTCGTGTTGCTGCAGGGCGGCACGATCGGCAACGCCTCGTCCGGGGGCACGGTCCGGGCGAACGCCGACACCGAGGAGCTGTTCACGCTTCTCTGGAACTCGATGGCCGACTCGGAGGCCCCGGTCTCGACGGGGCGTGGAGGTTCCGCGTCCGCCGACTTCGCGGCGAACAAGACGATCACGCTCCCCGACTGCCGCGGGCGGCAGGTGGTCGGCTCCGGCACGGGCCCGAGTCTCACGGCGCGGACGCACGGTTCCCAGTTCGGTGCCGAGAAGCACAACCTCGTGCCCCTGCACGGTCACCCGGTGAACGACGCCGGGCACTCGCACACGCCGACCCTCAACTCCGCCGCGATTCGCAACGGTGCGGACGCGGGAAGCGGCGGAAACGGGCTCAACGCCAGCAGCGTGGCGACCACCGGCGGGAGCGAGTACTCCACGTCCGTTGAGAGCACTGGCATCACCGTCGACGACACGGGTGAGGAGGACGGAGTGGACCACGTCGATCCGTCGATCGCAGTGAACTACATCTGCGCCCTGTAGGAGCCACCATGGCCACCATCCAGTCAGTCGTCCTCAAGGACGGTCGCGTCAACGTCGACATCGGCGGCGACACGATGCTCGTCGTGACGCTCGACGCAGCGCAGCAGGTCGCCCGCCAACTGGCCGAGGTCGAGTCGGGGGAGGCGGTCACCATCAAGGTCGGAGCCGTCGTTCACGCCACACTCGACGGAGAGCAGCGGGACGCACTCCTCGCCCGGATCACGCGGCTCTCGTCGCACCTCGACCAGTTCTCGGAGTAGCCCATGGCCACCGTCGAGTTCGAGGGCCCGTCGGGCCGCACCCTCACGCTCAAGCTGTTCACCGAGCACACCGACACGCAGGTGGTCTCGGTCGCGGCGACCGAGCGGACGAACAAGAAGGGCTGGTACACCGCCACGGTCACCGGCCAGTCGGGCACGCGGGACGTCAGCGTGCAGGACGCGGGCGGGTTCCCGTTCGTGACGGGGAAGATCGACCTGCAGGACGACTCGGGAACGTACGAGCCCTACACGTCTCTCACCCGGCGGATCGCGGAGCCGAGCGGACCTCCGTCGTTCGGGGACGACTGGTGGGCCCACTTCTCGTGGTTGATGGTCGGTGCGCTCAACAAGCTGGTCGTCAACGACGGCCAACTGGCTCTGCGAAACGCGGCCGACGACGCCGATCTCGCGACGTTCTCGCACAGCGACGACGGCAACACGTTCACGCAGGACGGGGCCACCTGATGACGCTGCCGATCGTCGAGTATCCGCCGGAGCTGGCCGTCCGCGGCCGCCTGCCGTTCGGCCGGCGGTTCGCCTTGGTGCAGGCCAACGGCTCGATCGACGAAGGCGATCGCCGGCAGCTCGGCCGAGCGTACTCGTTCCGCGACACCCTCCGCGGCACCGTCGATGCGATGACGAACGTCACCGGGAGCGGTTACGTCTGCCGCAAACTCGAGGGAGTCGTGGACGCCGTCTCCGAGGTTCCCCCGGCGGAGTTCGCGATCGTGCGTTCGCTCGAGGGGGCCGTCGACGTCACCAGCGACGCTCTCGCGACCCTCACGGGCACTCGGGACCTTGCGGGCGTGGTGGACGCCGACGGGCAGACGACGGCGGCCCTGGGCGGGACACGCGGCCTCCACGGCGTCGTGGACGCCGCGAGCGAGGTCGTTGTCGCCCTCTCGGCGGTTCGTCGTCTCGTCGGGGTCGTGGACGTCACCGGGGCGGCCACCGGCGAGCTGTCGGCCGTCCGGGGTCTCGTCGGGCACGTCGAGGCCGAGGGGGACGCCACGGCCGCCATGACGGCCCTCCGGGGCGTCGAGGGAGCGGCGGAGGCGTCGAGCACGGCCGTGGCCGCGTTGACGGCCGTCCGCGCACTCGTGGGGGCGGCCGACGCGAAGAGCGACGTCGCGGGGACGCTGAGCCCCGTCCGCGGCATGTCCGGTGCCGTCGCCGCAGACGCTGAGGCGACGGCGTCGCTGACCGCCGTCCGAGGTCTCGCGGGGGCGATCGAAGCCGAGAGCGACGCGATGGCCTCGTGGACGCTGCTCCGCGGGCTGTCGGGGGCGGTGGACGTTGCCTCCGACGCGGCCGCGGCCCCCGTCCTGGTCCGTTGGCTCACCGGTGCCGTCGATGCCGAGGGAGTCGTCGTGGGGACGCTGTCGGGGACGCGGGACCTGGCCGGCACGGTCGATGCCGAGTCCCTCGCCGGGGCGACACTCGTCGGCGCGGGCGTCGTCCACCACCCGTGGGTCCTGGCCTCGACCGACTGGTGGACGCCGGGGGCCCGCATTGCCGACTCGGAGTACTGACCGATGCCTCTCACCGTCCACGAAGTCGCTCGTCGTCAGGTGATCGCCCATGCCGGTCAGGGTCTGTGGCTCATGGCCCGGGTCGAGGGGATCGACGGGTCGCTCGTCACTCAGGGCAGCGTCGCCGCGGCCGATTTCACCGTGACCGACCAGACGACCGGAGAGGCGACCGTCACCGCCGACGCTCTCGTCGTCTCCGCCATCGTGTTCGACACGCTGCAGACCGACGACCGCTGGAAGCAGGACGAGGTCGGCTACAACGTCCGCTTCTGGCTGCCCGGCTCCTCCATCCCGAACCCGCGGCCGTACGCCGTCGAGCTGCAGCTGACGCCGGCGAGTGACGTCGAGAAGCAGTTCCTCGTGCCGTGGGACGTCCACGCCCAGAAGGTGTTCCGGTGACGAGCGTCACGTTCCAGACGAACCGCACGGAGGCGGCCGCGGCGGCGGTCTACGTCGCCGACACGCTCGACGGCCCCTTCCTGCCCGTCGAGGGAGCCGATCTCGACCTCGAGCGGCTCTCGATCACGCTCGGCCAGTCGATCGACGAGGCACGGTTCACGCTCTCCTACGGCGAGAGCGTGCGTCGACGATCGTCGACGGCCTACGAACTCGTCACCGCCCAGGACCTGGTCGACCGCTTCGTCCGCGTCGACTTCGAGGGCCGCCGGTGGTACGGCGTGTTCGTCGACGACTCCCGCGACCGGCACGGCTCCTACGGGCTGGGAGCGACGATCGCGGGAACGCAGGTCGTGACGGCCCTCGGCCTCGAGCACCTGCTCCGCACCGTCGTCGTCACGAGCAGCTACGTCCGCGGCTCGACCGAGTTCCAGATCGGTCGCGGGCTCGTGTTCAACGGCGACGAGAACGGGGCCACGTTCGGCAACCTGAGTGCCGGGCTTCCGCCGGTAACGATCCTCTCGCCGATGTTCGAGGCGAGCCGGGACCGTGGCACGCCATGGTCGGCTCGCAACGCGATCGAGTACCTTTTGACGCGGTTCCCGCCCCGCGACGGAACCGGGGCACCTGTCGGGACGTGGCGACTCTCCGCGGACGCCGACTCCGTGATCGGGTGGATGGAGCAGACGGTCCCGACCGACGGCCGCACGGTCTTCGACCTCGTCGAGGCGTTCGTCGATCGACGCCGCGGCCTCTCCTGGCACGTCGAGTTCGACGAGGCGAGCGGAGTCGTCGAGCTCCGCCCCGTCAGTCTGCTGGCACAGCCGGTCAACCTGCCCGGAGTCGGCACGATCCCCTCGAACGTCTCGCCGGTGGCCGTCGACTTCGAGGGGGCGGCCGACGTCAACGCCGAGGTCCGCCTCACGCAGCTCACGCGGTTCGACCGGGTCGTCGTCCGCGGGGCACGCAAGACGACGACGTGCACGCTCCCGCTCAGCACGTCCGGCGTGCCCGGGGTGACCGTCGAGGAGGGAGGGGCCCTCGTCGAGGACTGGACCGCGAACGAGCAGTCCCGCTACCTCGAGGCGGCCTCCAACGAGCCCGGTTACGACGACCTGCTGTTCGTCGACCAGCGAATCCGGAACGGCGAGGCGAGAACGTCGGAGTCCGTCGCACGGGTCTTCCGCCGGTTCCGGCTCAATCCGAACTGGCACGGCCGGATCCGCGACGACGACGGGTCCGGCAGCGAGTACTTCGTCTCCCCGCCGCACGACGACGACGGCAACCCAGTCGCCGAGTGGGGACCGGACCTCACGCTGTCGCCAGAGCCGCTGTGGACGGAGGGCCTGCGGTTCGAGCCGCGACTCCGTCTCGTCGACCGGGCCGACTACTCGGCCGACCGGATCGAGACCGGGGCGTGGTTCGTCGACGTGCCCGAGACGGCCGCTTTCGACTTCCGGCCGCCTCTCGTCGTCTGTCGCTCGACCTACTCGGCCGACGAGTTCCCCCCCGCCATCGGGTTCGTGGTCAACCCCGTCGAGCATCGGTACCTCGCCGGCGAGGAGCTGGACGTCTTCGCCGGAAGCGTCGGCAGCGCGGAGGCCCGCGGGTGGAACCTCTCGGTCGACGTGCTGGAGAAGGCTCCGGCGATCGACCTCGTCGTGAACGGCAAGCCGCAGCACTTCTTCGCCCGGACCACGTTCGACCCGGCCCTCGCCGCGTCCTTCGACCCCGAGGACGACCCGGCCGAGAACGGCGGCCTCCAGTGGTCCGAGGACACCCGCGTCACGCTGACCCTCGAGCAGGACTCGCACCTCGTGCACGTCGAGGACGTGGTGGAGCGGTCGCTCGGCGAGCCGCGGCGGGACAAGGTGATCCGTCGCCCCGATCTCCGGCGAGACTACGTCGTTCCCCGCACGGTCGTCGCCGTCGAGAGCGGGCAGCTGGTTCACACCGAGTCCGGAGGCTACGTCCGCGACGACCTACCTCGAGCGCGGGCGTTGGCGAAGGCGGCCGCCGCCTGGTACGGCGTGGACCGGGCTGCCCTGACGCTCGGCATCGGACGGATCGACGCCTCGCTGTCGCTCGGGCAGCTGGTGACGACGATCGGAACGCCGGGCTCCGAGTCGGAGCGGACGGTCAACGCGACCGTCCACCGGATCGTGTTCGACTTCGCGGCGGACACGACCGTGATCGAGACCTCGTTCGGGGAGCTCGACTTCGAATGACGACACGGAGGGAGCCACGCGAGCGAATCGCCCGGGTCGAGGAGGTGGGCAACGGCACGGCGGGTGACGACGAGGTCCTCGTCCACGCGGTCGCCTTCGTGGACGTCTCGTTCGTCGAGGCGGTCGGGCAGCAGCCGATCGACGTGACGAGGCTCGGCGGGGCCCCGGCCTCCGCGGCCGCACGCGGAACGGTCCTCCTCGCCGTCGGAGACCTGGTCACCGTCGATCGCCGTGGCAACCGCTGGTGGATCGGTGGAACCGTCGGGAGCGACCCGTGAACGAGCCGCAGATCGAACCCCGCCGGATGCACGCACGAGTCGTCGAAGTCCCCGACGCGACGCCGGCCGACGGCGAGGTGGCCGTCTACCTGGTGTCGCTCGTCGATCGAACGTTCGACGGGGCGATCGGGATCGCGTCCGCGTCCGCAGCGGACCGAGGCGTGCCGCTCCACGCGGCCGGCCCGTCCGGCCTCTCCGTTGGCGACCTCGTGACGATCGACCGCCGCGGCAACCGGTGGTGGATGACCGAGGAGTTCGCGGCCGGGTTCGTCGATCCACCACGCCTCCTGGTGACGTACGAAACGGCGGACGGAACGGAGTGGCTCGTCGACGTCCTCGGCGAGAGCGGACGTCTCCTGCGGACGCACCGCCTCTTCACCACCGGCACGTCCCGGCCGCTCTCCTGGCGGGGCGGGGCGATCGGTCCGGACGGTGGCTACGCCGTCTTCTACTCGCTCGGCGACGGCGTCGACGAGTCGGTGGTCACGGGGCACCGCATCGAGCACTACTCCGCCACTGGGGCGTTGGTGTGGTCGGTCGAGACCACGGACCGGCACGTCGATCCGGACGGCGCGTGCGTGGTGGACGAGGGCTACGTGTACGTCCCCGGTCCGGGCGGCACAGGGCCGGCCTACTACGATCGGGGAACCGGTGACGTCGTCCTGACGACCGGAATCCCGGACAACGAGTTGCGTGGGCTGGCCGTCGATCCAAGCGGCAACGTTGCCTGCAGCCTGTTCCGAGGAACGGGCCCCGGCGGGGCGAGTACACCCGGGGCGATCGGCTACGCGCCGGCGCCTGCTACGTCATCGATCGGCTCCGAGTTCAGCGACGCGACGCCCGCGATCGACGGCGGCTTCGCCGACAACGTCCAGTCGACGTCGCTCGGCGACTTCCTCTTCGTCGAGGTCACGAACCACCGACGGCTCGCCTTCGTGGACGCGACGTTCACGTCGTACGCTGGCGGCGTGCAGGACTTCGGTGTGCCGCTGTCGTTCGAGGGGATCCGGCTGAACTCGACCGAGTTCGCATCGTTGCCGTCACGGCAGGCGGTTGCCGACATCGCGGGGGCCGGCGGCTGGAATCGAGCCACGAGCGTGCTCGGCGGCTTCCCGCTTCCCCCTGCGGTCACGTGGGAGAACTCGGTCGAGGCCGGAACGGCCACCTACAACCGACTCGAGGGCCGCCTCTACTTCGCGGACCAGAGCACCGTCTGGGAAGCCGACCCGGGCGACGGCAGCACGATTCGCACGGTTCGAGAGTACGACCCCTCACAGCACCACATCGCGTTCGTCGAGGCCTTCCCCGGCCGAGCGGCGGCGTTCACCGCTTCGGTCTAGGAAGGACGCCCTCGTCAAGCGCGAGGAGGGGAAGCCGAAGTGACCACCGACCGTCATAGGCGGTCTGCCCTCGCGACTGGGAACGGCTCCGGCCGGGCGAGGGCGCGTACACGAGAGTGAGATGGACGCGCCGACGGGGTGAGGGAGCTTGTCGGCGCGTCCGACTCACACGGACCATCAGGGGGTGGGATCGACGTGCCACTGCGGGCGGCGTGAGATCAGGGGCACGTCGTGCTGGTCGCGCGGGCGCGACTGCCACCTCGATGTCGCTCACTCGTCGCGGCTCGTCCCGACTGGAGAGCTGCTCAAGCCGGCCCCTGCAACGTGGCGGAGTCGAAGATCACGTGTTCTTCCACGGCCATGCCGTTCTCGACTCGGAACCGGTCCACCCCGTAGTACTTGCGGTGTGCACCGTTGATCGTCGCCGACGCCCTCCAGAAGATGTAGATCAGGTCGCCGGAACCAGCGTAGTCCACCGGCGTGACGACAAGGTCCGGTAGGCCTGCGAGCAGGTTTCCCATCCAGTCGGCGTAGGCAGCGCCAGACATCGTCTCCTCGCCCGTGAAGTGGATCTTCGCATCCGGTGCGATGAGCTCGGGAACCCTTGTGCCTGCCGGTGCGGCCCAGAACGACTGGAACCTCTCGTAGAATTCTCGGTGCGACACTGCTTCGTCCACATCGACCCCTTGTTGCTGCTTGACCAATGAAGAAGCCCACCGGGAGTGTACCGGAGGGGCTCGGTTCGTCGTGAGCGAGGAGCCGGGGTCCGCGGCCGTGCTGGCGATGAGTCGCGAGCAGGTGGCGGGGAGGTCCGCGATCCCGTGGGCAATCACTCGATCGAAGGCGGTAGCCCAAGCAGGGCCCTCACGAACTCGCGAGCACTCGGCGGCAGCAGTCCGAGAAGCAGGTTCACTGCCTTGTCGGTGAGCGAGTAGCGGATGCAGGCGAAGACCAAGCCGGCCGTCCGGACCGTGAAGCAGAAGTTGAGCCACCAGACGGCGAGCCGGTACTTGGCGAGTCGCCGGGCCTTGGTGTAGGACACGGTCAACTCTTCAGCTCCGGGTTCGTAGACCTGTTCGAGCATCTCCGGCCCGAATAGGAAGCCGAACAGCTTCCAGAACTCCCGGAAGTTCCACAGGCCACCCGTCGGGGCCACGAACCACTTTCGGCCGGTCGCCAGCGCGCGGGCCGCAGAGGTGGCCATCCCACCGACGCGCCGCACGGAACCCATTGCAGGCAGCAGCCATGCCGCGGCCCCAACAGCGATGGAAACCACGCTCCCAATCACGCCGAGATTGGGCACGTAGACTATCCAGCACAGGAATGGGAACAGGAGGATTTGGGGCACCATCATGAGTGCGAATCGACGATCGGGCGCGTAGTGTAGGTCTAAGCCATCAAACATCACGTAGTGGACAAAGCCGCACATTCCTCGCACGATTAACACGGCACCGAGCGAGGTGAGGCAGAGTAGCAGTAGTTCAAACACTGGCACCTCCTCCTGCCAACCCAAGGAACGCGCGGCCCTGCTGAACCGCCGCAGAGCCTTCGGCCGTGACCTCGTAGTGCCGCACTCGGGTCTGCACCCCATCGACAATCACCGGCTCTGTCGCGCCGCGGACGAGCCCAGCCTTCTCCAGCCGTGACATCAGCCGGTAGAAGGCCGTCGGCTTGATCACGGTCCCCGCCTTCTCGAGGTCCGCCCTGAGCTCGGGGCCACCGAGGCGGTCGCCCCCGAGGACGACGAGAACGGCGAGCTGCAACGTGGTGTAGTCGGTGAATGCCATGACCCAACCCTACGCGGTGTAGGGTTGGTGGTCAAGGGGCTTGACGACCGCTGCTCGGCCGCTCGCGGTCTTCCCATCTTGTGAGCGGTCGGTCGCCCGGCCATTCGCTAGGCAGCCGACGAAGACCCGACTTGCACGTTTGTCGCAGTTTTGTAAAGTAGGGCGTACAAACGGAGGTGAGAGTGGGAACTCGGCGAAGAACGGTCAATCGAGTCAACCGGCACTTGGCCCGCAGGCTCCGTGAGGCGCGACAAGAAACCGGCATGTCGATGCGCAGGGCGGTCGAGAGCTTGGCCGTACCACTGTCGCACACCATGCTTGCGTCGTACGAGAAGGGAACCGCGGCTCCAGCAATCAACGTGCTGGCTGCGCTCGCCGATCGGTACGGCCGTCCGATCAACTGGTTCCTCGAAACACGGGAGACGCTCAGCGGCTTCCGCTATCGGAATCTCCGCTCCCGAGTGGGCGTGAAGGATCGCCGTCAGTTCGAGGCAGTCGCGGCAAAGTGGGTCGATGGGCTGCTCAACCTGGAACGCCACCTCCGTGAGACGATGAAGGTGAGGGGAGTCGAGGTTGGTGACGGAGCGGACCCGCGAGAGGTGGCCAGCCGTGTTCGCGCCGAGCTCAAGCTCGATGACGCTGACCCCGTCCTCGACGTGATCGAGGTACTGGAGCACTTTGGGATCCGCGTCCTCGAGGTTGAGACCGACCTCTCGATCGACGGTGTAGCCGCACGGCACGGCGAACTCTTCGTCGTCGTGCTGAATCCGGCAACGAGCAACGACCGCTTGCGGCTCAACGCTGGCCATGAGCTGGCCCACGTCCTGTACGACGACTGCAAGAACTCGGCGGGCCTCAAGGACGACGAGGTGGAGAAGCGGGCTTACGATTTTGCTTCGTGCCTGTTGCTCCCAGACTCCCAGTTGAAGGAGGCCTTCGACGGGAAGTCGTTCATCAAGCTGCGGAAGTACAAGGAGCGGTTCGGCATCTCGATAGCTGCGATGGTCTACCGGGCCGAGAAACGGAAGATCATCAACTCGTCGACGGCCCGACGGCTGTGGGTCGAGATGTCGAAGCGAGGATGGAAGAAGGCTGAGCCGGGCAATGTCTGGCGGGACCGCGCGATGCGATTCGAGGTGATGCTCGAGTCGGCTATCCGCACACGAGCAATCACATGGAAGGAGGCCGAGCGCGTCACGGGCATCACGGAAGATGACCTACGCACACGACTGAATCGCGTGACCTTCGTGGGGGCCGAGGAGGGGCAGGAGGAAGCCACAGAAACGAAAGGAGGTGCCGACGAGGAAGCGACGATTCTCGCTTTCCCGCACGGGAATACCTGACCGAGATGCATGGCTGCAACACGAAGAATGACGGCCCGGAGGAAGCTACCAACAACGCTCCGGAGCCGCCACTTGTACGCAAACGGAGTCTACCACATGCCGAAACGACGGCAAGCGCTGAAACTCAACGAGCACGAAGACCGGATCCTCAAGGAGCTCTACAAACGGTGGTTGATCCCCGTCGATCAGTACGAGCAGCGCCGCGAGGCGCTCATCGAACTGACCAAGAGATTCAACGATGAGTCGGGGCGATTGGACCAAGCTGAGGACATCCTTCACTACATGCGGACGCGGCGGAAGAGCGGCAACTGGGTAAAGCTCGACGGGCAGCATCGTGCCAAGCCAGGCACGACGCCCATCACGGCCGAGCAGAAGGAACACCTCGTCGAGATCTACCTAGACGAAGTGATCGCCTTCGATCACGGGTCCGACGACATCGCGTACGAACCGGAGTTGCTGGACCTGATCGCCAAGGAATTCGCAGCTCGCACTGGGCGCTTCGTTTCTGGTGAGGACTTGAACGCCCACCTGACGGCGCTGAGAAAGCGGGGGCTGCTGCCGAAGGTTGGCCGCCGGTCTCGCAGTGATGGGGGCGACATCGGGTTCTCGGACATCGATGAGATCGTCAGCTGAGTCCGGCGGCGCGTCAGGTTGCGACCCCGTCGGGCACACAACCTCGGCGGGGTTCTTCATGCGCCCACGGGATGCACCCGCCCGCCGCCAGTCTGCTAGACTGCCGTCCATGCCCAGCGCCTTCCTCGCTGTCATCGCCCTCGCCGGCGTCCCCACGACCGGCGCCGTGTCCACGGACTTCGTCGCCTACCGGGTCGAGTACCGCACCGGGGACGAGTCCACAAGCGGCGATCCCGAGTACGTGGTCCACACACCCCACAACAGCGTGGTCCGGCCGCTGCACGGGGGGCTCGCTGTGTTCTGCCTCGAAGGCGCAACCCTCAAGGTGCGGTTGGTCCCCTGGGGCGCACCGAGCGATACCCCGATGATCGACGAGTTCCAGTTCGTCCGCGGCCGCGTGCGGCTCGTCCGCGAGCACCCGCACCCGGAGCGTTGACCCCCATGCTCGACGCCTACCTCGCCGGCGACGTGCCCCACGGGGTCTTCGCGGACTGGTGCGAGGAGCACGGCATCGTGTTCCCGCGGGCCGTCGTCGTGGCGATCCACCGTTCGCGTTGGACACGTCGGTCGGAGTCGCGGAGCAGCGCTCCCTACATCGGGATTCTGGAGTACTCGCTCAGCTCCGAGAACGTCGGCAGCCGGACAGGAGAGCGGGAGATCTGGCGTTCGATCAGCGGGTCACGCACGGAGAGGTCGTCGAACGGATCGCTGTCGAACAATCGGCGGAGCAGCTTCTCCGGTGCGAGGCTCGGCCCTCGGTGACCTACACCGCCGCCGCCCGCCCCACCTCATTCCACGCCGGCGGCCCGCTCTCCGGCCAGTCCACGAACTCCCCGACGCCGATCCGCCCGACCAACTCGCGGCCCGTCATCGCGAAGTAGAGCTTCAGTCCGTGCCCGGTCCCGAGGATGGGCGGCAGGCTCCCGTGGACGGCCACGCTCTCGACGGTCAGCGTCTCCTCGGTCTTGGGGAAGTACACGCGGTTCCCCGGCCCGACGTCGAGCCAGTCCTTCCGGCTGTCCACCGGCCAACAGCACCTGCGATCCTTCCCCGGTGAGACGACGACCTCGACCGAGGAGCGGCCGGCGGGGCGGAAGCGGAGCAGCAGGGAGACGTCGCGGAGCATGGTCGCACGGTGGATCCGGTGGGACGGCAGCGTCAAGACTCGACTCTGATTTCTTCGGAATCTCTGTCCGGTGTCGGCTTGCAATCGCGACCCCACTAGCGTGGAGGTGCACTCACGAGATACGACGACCCGCTATCGGCTGTTGCGGGTGTGCGGACTCCTACTAGTCCGCCCTGGCATCACAGCCGACGAACTCGCGGCTCATGTCGGTGCGCATCGACGCACGATTTTCCGGTACATCAAGGACATTCGAGCGGCCGGGTTCAGGGTCGAGCACAGTCGAAGCCTCGGCGGGTACGAATGCGCGTTCGGAGAGGAGTTCTTGGGGCAGCTGGCTGACCAAGCGGACGAGCCACTTCGTAGAGGCGCCGCACTCACCGATCCACAACGGGATTGATGAGTCGTGGAAGGTGCTCTGCGGGCCCCGTGGCTGTTGTTGCCTGCAGGGCAAGGAACTGCGGCTCTTTCGCGATCTCCGGTAGCAACCGACTCAGCAGAGAGAGTCGCGTCCCGTCCATTCCGTTCTCGACGGCCAGCCGCGCGTACTCCAGCGATTCACCGCGGAGGCCGGCGGCGGTGCGCGGTGATTGTGCGCGACGCGAGGCAAGCGCGAGAACGACGGCAGTATCCAAGTGCACGTTGGCAGCTTGCGGCGCCAAAGCGGATGCGTTCCTCGCGCTGGCAGGGTTGGGTGCACGCCCCTCGGCCACAGCCCGTGCACGCTCCAGAGCCGCAAGATTGTATGCGACAGTCGGATGCTTGGGGGCCCGTTGCGACGACATCCGCAGGTGCCGCTCCGCATCATCGAATCGGGAGAACCGAATCTCGCAGTGACCGATGTTGTTCAGAGTGGCGGTGCTCAGGTCACCGCTGCGAATCAGTCGGGTGTAGATGTTGATCGCCCGCTCGTTCTCGCGATCGACTGCGGCGATGCAGTAGGCGAGTGCTTGCTGCACCGGAGCGTCCGCGTCGTCATGTTCGAGAGAGAGCAACGCCGCGTATGCAGCATCGGCGTCGCCAGCCCCAAGTAGCGCGAGCGCTCTACCGCGTTGGGCATCACGGTGCGTGGGGCTACTTCGGAGTACCCGTTCAAAGCAGGCGAGAGCGCGTTGCGGAGACTCGTAGAGCAGCGCGGTGCCTTGTGACATCAACCGCTCCTCGACGGGGGGGAGCGACTGGAAGTACGATGCTGCACCGAGGGCCGCCAAGAGCACCAGTGCCGCGAGAGCTGCCGAGACTGCCCTGTGACCGCGAACGAACCTGCTGGCTCTGGACGCGATTCCTTGGCAGCGACGCAGCCGCTCTGCGAACTCATCGGCGGTTACGGAGCACTCCTCCTTGATTACGGTCTCGAGCAGTGACGCGAGGTGACCATCGACTCGAGGGTTTCGCTGGCGGACGGGCACCAGGCCTTTGGCTCTCCGAGCGAGCAGCGAGGCAGCGGCGTCGATACCTGGCACGTCGTCCCCCAGCTCGAACGGAACTGCTCCGGTTAGAGCCTCGTAGAGCGTCACTGCAAGTGCAAACACGTCGTTCTGGGTGGCGACGTCTGCTTCCCCGGACACCAGCGAACGTAGGCGGGTGCTGGACATGTACGGCAGCGTTCCGCCAGCGGCGTCGGCGGACACTTCCTGCGCAAGATTGAAGTCGATCAGACGTGGCGTGCCGTCCTCGCCGATCAGAACGTTCGATGGCTTCACGTCGCCGTGGGCAATGCCACGCCCATGTGCGTACCCCAAGGCCTTGGCTGCGGCAATACCGACTCTGAGGACGACTTCGATGTAGTCAGCGCGAACCGAGGCGACCCGACCCTGGCCGGGCGCATGCCCGCGGAGAAGTGGATCGAGAGCGATGCGTGTTGGAGGCTCGGCTTTCGCGAAAGCACTGTCGATCACGTCGAGGAGAGTTGCACGACCGAGATACGGCATGCACAGTCCGTGGAGCCCACCCGGGAGATCGTGCGTCGACAGAACTGGCACGATGCGCGGGTGTTCAAGCTGTCCGAGTCGAGCGGCCTCGGCAGAAGAACCGTGGTTGACCTTCAGCACGACAGTACGGTGGCCGAGGGCTGTGTCGCTGGCTGTGAACACCCGCGAGAACGATCCTCGCCCAATCTCTTCGAGTAGTTCGAACGTGCCGATGGTCTGCCCGGCACTCGGCCATGTCCCGGAGGCGTGTGCGTGTATGACCTGATGGGCGTCAAGCAGACGTCTGAGGCGTCTCTCGACGGCCGGATACCTGCGGACGAACAGAGACGGAGAAACGGCCTCCCCCTCCTCGACTCGATCGCAGAACTCGTCGTAGGCCGTCTGAATCAACTCGGAACGCGCACGGCTTGAGAGGACTGACCGAGCACAATCCTCACTCTGCATCGAGCGCAGCCTTCTCGATGACGCGACGGAGGATACGCCGAACCGTGCGCTCGCTCATCCCTAGTCGCTCGCCGATCGCCTCGAAGGTCAGTCCGTCGGCCTTCAGACTCAAGACATCGCGTTCCTGCGCAGACAACGCAGCATCGAACTGAGCCCACTGCTCGTCGAGAATGCTGCCACCCAGCGCATCGATCGCGTTCTCGTCCGCAGGTTCGTACTCGGAGTCGAGAGCCACCTCAACATCGATGTCGGCGCGTTTGGCCGTGTGACGGCGGACTGTCGTCACGACCTTGTTCCGCGTCATGTTGACGATGTAGCCAACGAACTGCTCAGGCGTATCGAATGTGCAGCGGTGGATGGCGGTAACGAAGACGGACCGCCAGACCGACTGGACGAAATCCTCCGAGTCGATCCGGCGGCGAAACCGCCCGTTCAACTGCCGTCGCACCACCCGACGTACGAGTGGCGCGTACTCGTTGAAGAGGTACGAGGCGGCACTGTCGTCGCCCCGACGCACACGTGCAAGAAGCGTCGAAAACTCGCTTTCCACGGTCGGCCCACTCGTCGAGAGGAAGATCGGTACTACCACGGTACCGTTGGCGTCGTTCGCTCGTCCATCTCGCAGTCGAGAAGCTGTCGGCAAGTGCGTCGGACTGCGTCCTCTAGGGCGTGTGGGCTTCCTGGCTGTTCACGTCGGCCAATCACGGCTCTGACGACGTCTCCGCACTCGCGGAAGAAGTCGTCGAGAGCCCGAGGATCCCCCTGACGAGCCCGAGCACGATGATGTGCGAGCGATTCGTTGAACGTGCGCAAGACACCTCTTACGGATCGACGTAGACCTCTTCCACCGCGGACTCGACGTCGTGATCATCCACGGTGGAGGCACTGACAATGCCCGGTAGGAGTACCTCCGCGATCAGCTGGAACGTCCCGTTGATGTCCACAGTCGTCGTGTAGCCTGCGAGCAGGTCGCCGAACTCGATGATGCAGTAGCTCGGGTTCTCGTCGACTACCGTCCCGCTGAAGAGCCACCAGTCTCCAACCACCTGTTGCGCGCTCAGACCGCTGATCTCCGGTGCGTCGTTCGCGGGGGCTTGCGCTGGGTACGCGAGGGCCAACACGACTGCTAGGACACACAGCGAACCACTTCGAGTAGCCATCTGCACTCTCCGTCAGAGGTGTTTGGTTCGTGTCCAGGCCAACGCGGCCTGAGAGACACGCACCTGTCACTGACGGGGTCGCGCGCGACTGTTGGATCCGGCATCAAGTGCCAGAGAATCTGTCGTCTGCATCCTCCCCCGAGTCGTCTGTCTTCGGACCCGTAAGGCTCGGACGGGCCGCAACTTCAACGAACGAGATGTCGTCGATCCGGCAATGCGCACGGCAGTCGTGGGTTCCGTCAACTAGATGGATCATTCCATTCTTGGTGACGGCATCCTCCGCCCGAGCAACGACGTACTTCCGTCCGCATCGGAGGCCGAACTCAAAGGGCTCGAATGGGAACTCGTCCAACAGCGACTCCAGCACTTCAAGCATCGGCCCGCAGTCCTTCGACAACCAACGTTCACTCTACTGAGCGGGGTCGCGGCTCAGGCTTCGAATCGGACACGAGATCCGGAAGGATGTGCACGTTGGACCGTGCGAAATCGAGGAGCCGGCAATGCGGAAGGTGCGGCAGGGCTTCACATTGATCGAGTTGCTCGTCGTCGTCGCGGTTGTAGCGACGCTCCTCGCTCTGCTGCTTCCGGCCGTTCAGCAGGCGCGGGAGGCAGCGCGACGCACCACTTGTCGAAACAACCTCAGACAGCTGGGGCTGGCCTTCCATGCGCATCACAGTGCGCACGGAGCGCTGCCGTCACTCGATCTTGGGGACACCTGGGGCACTTGGGCGGTGTTGGTGCTCCCATACCTTGAGCAGAGTGCGCTCTACGAGGAATGGCAGTTGGAACGTCGCTACTACGTTCAGCCCGACTCCGCGGGCAGAGACCTCACTGTCTTGCATTGTCCGTCGAGGCCGTATGCGCGAGACGATACCAGGGGTGACCCGCGGTTCTTTCCAGACGGACTGCACTTCGGCCCGATAGGGTGGTCGGACTACGGCGCGGTCTGGGGCACGCGCCGGGGTCTCAACGACGGCACCATCATCAGGGCACACGATGGAGACGGAGCGTACGTAGTACTGCCGAGCGTTCCGTCAGGGCTCGAACATCCAGGCTGGTCGCACCCCATCGGATTTCGGGATCTCCAACAGGACGGAACGTCTCATGCGTTGATGCTTGGTGAGATGCATGTGCCGCCAACAAGGCAACTCGGGTCGGTCTTCAACGGCGACGACCAAACTGCATACGCGAGAGTCGTGGGATCCGACTTTCCACTGGTAGGAGACCCGTCATTCGATGGTTCGGGGTGGTTCGAGTCGTTCGGAAGCTCGCACATCGGGATGTGCCACTTCGTCGTTGCGGACGGAGCCGTCCGCAGTATCAGCACGAACGCGAATCCGGACGTGCTACACGCCTTGTCACAACGAGGGGACGGTGCAGCGGTCGTCCCTCCGTGGTAGTGACGGCACCCACACTCGGCGACCGCCAGCTCGTCCACGGCACGGAACTCGACGGACGCTCGGCGGCTGTCTCGTCAACACCGCTCAGTCGTCGAGGTACGCCGCATCGAGGACGGCTCGAACGCCGGAGTCGCTGAGCTGACCGAAGAGCAGGTTGTCCGGCTTCACGTCGCCGAGTTCGGCCAGCATTCGGCGGTACGAATCGAGCCGCGGCGAGTGCGAGTTCAGGTCGAGCGACTCTCCCAGGTCCCCGATCGTCGTGCCCGGTTCCAGCACCTCGAGATCTTGGAACAGGCCGAAGCGTTCGTTGCCGCCGGGCCGGCAGTACCAGTTCGCGAAAGCGCGAAACCGCGCCTCTTGGTTGCCGTCGAACCCGGGGAAGAAGACCCGGTCGGCGAGATCGTGCTCGTGATTGAAGTGGCTGACCGACAACTGGAGGCACCGGTACATTTGCAGGATCGAGAGCGTGAGTACGCCGTCCTCCCGTGGCATCGCTGGGCTGGCGAGGACGTCGTCGTACAGGTACTCCCAACCGTTCTCGAAGATCGCGATTGCACGTTCGTATTCGTGCCGATCGTGCTCCTCCTCGGCGGTGGCGAGCAGAAGTTGGAACTGGTTTACCAGTAGTGTTCGTTCGATCGGTGACATGTTGTTGACGCTACGCAAACGAATAGGAGGTTTCAACCGGTGACGGGCAGTTGGCACACAGTCGGAATCCCCAATTGAGTGCCCGTGATCGACGGGGGAAAACACGAGTCAGGAATCGAGGGCAAGGAAGCGTCACACCGAGTCCGGCTGGTGCCGGCCGTCGCGATCACGCTGATCGCGGTCCACTACTCGTCATGCAGGTCGAACTGCGGCTCCTCGCCGAAGCACGCTTTCAGCTCCATCACGAACAGCAGCATCTCGCCATCCGTTTCCTGGAGCGCGAGCAGGTCAAGCGTATCAGCTCCGATTGTCGTCGTGGCCGATTCCACGACCCATCGCGATCCGTTCCAGCGGGCCTCGACCTCCATCGGCATTGGGGTGGCACCGCCGGCAAGCGAGCAGTCGATCAGAACGTCAAACCGTTCGTCGATCGACCCTTCTCGCCGCCGCATCTCGGAGTCGAACGTGGTCGCCCGGTAGACGACTCCATCCACCGAGATCCCGTCTGCGCGAAGCCGTCGTTCGACCTGCTCGAGTGCGGTCCGGGCCCGCGACTCCTCGTTCGCCCCGCACCCCACAGTCACCAAGAGCAGAACCACCGCAAGCCGATGCATCGGTCACTCCTCGCGGAGTTCGCGCTCCGCACCCTCGTCGAGAATTCGCCTCGCCCAATCGGTAAGAGACTGGCCAGCTCGCTCGGCCGCCTCTTCGTAACGCGACCGGCGCGTCTTGGTGACTCGCACCGATACTCGGTCGTTCTTCGCGACCTTCGTCTTCGGACGTCCCTTCCGTTTGGCCATGGGTGCGGTTGTAGCGGAGCCACCGGAACCCCTCAACACGGCTTGATTTATCGGTATCCGTGTGGTACCCATAAACTCGCGTCGGGTTGGGAAGGAATCCGACGATCCCAGAATGGAACACGCGGGACACGACGCGATCGTCGACCCGTTCAATGCCCCCGTTCGCTGCGCCTTCCCCGCGGCGGACGGGGGTTCCTCGTTGGAGCCTGCGATGTGCTAGGCAGCGCATGAGAGAAGCCGCCGGTGGTAGGACACCGGCGGCTTCAAGGGCGATCGATTGAACACCGGGCAGGTGTGTGGTGACGCCTTCGCAAGAGGGTACGTCAGAACTGCGCGCTGGTCAAGATGGCCAGAAGGCGGGGCGCGGGAAGGTTCAGGCCACAGAGGGCGTGCCCCTCGATTGGTTTGGGCACTTCAACGCTTTCTGTGCGCGATGTGGCGTGAGCGACAAAGTCAAGAAGCAGCTCCGGTTGTCGCTCCAGGGCGATCCCAGTTTCATCGACGTCAACGAGAAACAGCAGTTCCTCACGGCGGAACTTGGAATGAGGCACCTCGCAAAACTCGGGAGCAGATGATGGCGTGGCTCTTCCAAGACGCCCACCAAGTGAAGCGAGTCGGAGAGAAGAAGGCGTCATGGTCGGTTGGCTGGTACGACCCAGACGGGACCAAGCGCCAAAAGTCATTCGGGTCCGGCGCGCCTGGCAAGAAGCTCGCGTTCCGTTTCCAGAAGAGGATCGAAGCGGAGCTACTCACGGGGACCTACACGGCCCGGACCCGAGTCACATGGGACGACTTCCGCCGCGAGTACAACCGCACGATCTTGACCACGAAGAGCGACCAGAACGAGCGGTGCCTCCGAAAGTCGCTCGACCACTTCGAGAGGCTGGCTGCTCCGCGATACGTCGATGCGGTCGGAACGAAGACGCTCGACGAGTATGTGGCGGCTCGCCGGGTAGAGCGAGGAGCAAAGGCGGGCTCGAGAGTCTCGCCGGCCACAATCAACAAGGAGCTTCGCTGCCTGCGTGCTGCCTTGAACATCGCCCACGACTGGGGCTACTTGGCCAAAGTGCCCCGCTTTCGGTGGGCCAGGGAGCCGAAGAAGATCCTTCGGTACATGACGGCCGAGCACTTCGCTGACATCTACGGGGCGTGCGACTCAGCGACACTTCCCGAACTGCCAAGCGTTGACCCCGGAACCTTCTGGCGTGCGCTGATCACGTTCGCGTACCTCACTGGCTGGCGCGTCGGCGAACTGTTTGAGCTGACGCGAGAGGACCTCGACCTCGATACCGGAACGGCGATCACCCGGCACGACGACAACAAAGCTGGCCGAGACGACATCGTGCACCTACACCCGGCGATCATCGACCACCTGCGAGGCATGCCGCACTTCGAGGACCGCGTGTTCCCGTGGCCGCACGGGTACAAGCAGCGGTGGAAGCAGTTCCACGCGATCCAGCGGGCCGCGGGCATTCACCTGCCGTGCAACGCGAACCATGAGCACACCCCCGCGTGTCACGTCTACGGCTTCCACGACGTGCGTCGGGCGTTCGCAACCGAGAACGCAGCGACCCTCTCCGCGGTGGAACTCCAAGCCTTCATGCGGCACAGGAGCTTTACCACGACGCAGCTCTACATCAACATGGCGAAGCAGCTCCGGGGCGGCTCCGAGGCCAAACTCTTCGTCCCGGATGTGCTCCGTCGAGAAGCCTGAACGGCGGGAATCTGGCGGGAAACACTCGGCCGAGTGGCGGAATTGGCAGACGCACGGGACTTAAAATCCCGGGTCCCGAACGGGGCGTGTGGGTTCGAGCCCCACCTCGGCTATTCGTGCGTGACGTTTCACGTCGGACCACGTCCCCGGTGTGGACCAACCGCAAAGCCTCGAACGAGACTCGCTCGTGTCCGACGACCCGCACCTCTCGCTGAAGAAGCTCTCGCTGCAAGTGCTGATCGGCTCCGTCGCCGTCAGCGCGCTGCTGGGCATCTTCGCGATCCTCTCCGGCGACTTCGGCTGGATCGAGGTTCGCATCCTGCTGACGACGCTCACCGTCTCCGCGGCGAGCCTCTGCTGCCTGAGCTGCGGAGCGTTGATCGAGGCCCGCGGCACACGCGGTCTCCCGCACGCGGGGGTCGGGTTGTCGCTCGTCGCGGCTCTGCTGGTCGTCGGCGGCATCTGGACGGAGTCCGACTCCGAGTTCCTGTGGAAGACCGCCGTCACGACGGCGACCTTCGCGGTCGCAACCGCCCACGTCTCGCTGCTGCTGCTCGCCCGACTCGCCCCACGATTCGCCTGGGCTCGCTGGGCGGCGTTCTTGGTCGTCTACGGCGTGGCGGCGGTCGTGACCGCCATGGTCGTCTTCGAGGTGCACGACGAGTGGATGTTCCGACTGCTGGGCGTCCTCGCCATTCTCGACGCGGCAGTGACGATCGTCGTCCCGGTCCTCCACCGTCTCAGCTCGGACGACATGGCGAACGCCGACGAGGCGGTCGCCGCCATCGACGCGGAGATCGAACGGCTGCGAGGACGGATCGACGAGTTGGAACGCCGACGCGCTCGCATCGCCGGGGGGGACGCGCCGCCGGAGCCGAACGCGTAGTCGCCCGACCTCTCACCAGAGGCCGGGGTTCGAACGGGCTGCGGCGGGAGTGCGTCCGGCCGGTCGGCTACTTCGGCAGGCGTGCCGTCTCGACCTTCGGGAACGGCCCGGTGCAGGCCTTCATGAAGGCGACGAGGTCGGCCTTCTCCTGCTTCGTCAGGTTCAGCTTCACCATCGTCTCGCTGAGTGCCTTGTTCGGGACGCCCCCTTTGTCGTAGTGCTCGACGACCTCCTCGAGGGTCTGCATGCTGCCGTCGTGCATGTAGGGAGCGGTGAGGGCGACGTTCCGGATGGTCGGGGTCTTGAACGCCCCCCAGTCCTTCTCCTGCTTGGTGACGGCGTACCGCCCGACGTCGACGTTGTCGCCCGTCACTCCGACGCCCAGGTTGTGGTACTTCTCGTCGGCGAGGTTCGGACCCACGTGGCAGGCACTGCACTTGGCCTTGCCGAAGAACAACTCGCGGCCGCGCTTGGCGGAGTCGTTCATCGGGAACTTCGCGGCCCCGGCCTGGGCCGCCTCGTACTCGGCGTACGTCTCCGGGTCGTCCTCCTTCAGGTCCATCAGGTCCTCCGGCTCGAAGACGGAGAACTTCCGGAGCACCTCGTTGTAGTCGTACGGGGACGGGTTGGTGACGACGACCCGCTCGAACGCGGCGATCGCCTTGCCGACGTTCTCGATGGTGACGCCCTCGTCACCGAAGACCGCCTCGAACTGCATCGCGTACCCCGGAATGCCCTTCAGGGTCTTCACGGCGACCTCGTGGGTGTTCCCCATCTCGATCGGGTTGGCGATCGGCCCGACGGCCTGTTCCTCCAGCGAACCGGCCCGGCCGTCCCAGAACTGCAGGTCCGAGAGGATCCGGTTGTAGCTCGCCGGGGAGTTGCGTCCCCCCTCCTGCCCGTCCACGCCGATCCCGAAGCGGGTCTGGCGGGCATACCCTTCGTCCGGGTGGTGGCAGCTCGCACAGCTGATCGTGTTGTCGCTGGAGAGCCGGGTGTCGAAGTAGAGCTGCCGGCCGAGTTCGACCTTCGCCCGCGTGAGCGGATTCGCGTCGAGCCCCTTGATCATCTTCTCGCCGAGCGCGAGCCCCATCGGAAGGCGGACGGACAGTTCCTCGTGGTTGGCCGGGTCGTCCAGCCACTTCTCGATCTCGGCGTTCGTCAGCGGTTCCTTGCCGGGGATGCCGGAGACGAGTTCGGGGCCTCCCAGACGAATCCGGTCGTCGCCGTCGGCCCGTGTTCCGAGGGGGACGAGCAGGGCGAGGGCAAGCAGATACTTCATCGACGTGGCTCGTGGAGAAACGGAATTCCGGGGGATTCTAGGCCCACGTCACGACCTTCCCACCGACGTTCGGCGACGTCCGGAGCGATTCTTGCAGGCAGGAACGCCGGACCCACGGTCCGCGCTGGAAACGTCCGTTCAAGAGGCCCATCCGATGACGAAGTCCGACTCTGCGGAGTCGTCCGAGCACCCGACCGGCGGACGTCCGCGAGCCCGTCTGCTCCTCGTGAGCTTCCTGATCCTGTTCCTCGAACTGGCCTGCATTCGCTGGTTCCCGGCACACGTCCTGTTCCTCACGTTCTTCACGAACGTGGTGCTGCTGGCGTGCTTCCTGGGGATGTCGGTCGGTTGCCTGGCCGCCCGTTCGCGGAGGTGTTTCGTTTCCTTTACGCCCGCGCTACTGGTTCTTGCCGTCGTGTCGGCTCTCG
The DNA here is from genome assembly GCA_028284885.1 of Planctomycetaceae bacterium. GTDB lineage: Bacteria > Planctomycetota > Planctomycetia > Planctomycetales > Planctomycetaceae > JANQQW01. Next base: position 5,013 of record JANQQW010000102.1, on the reverse strand, counting down.
CGGTCGAGGGGTGGGCGAACCGAGGAGGCCGGTCCCGGCTGGAGGTCGGGGACCAGTCGTCGCCGCAGGTCGTCTTCTTCGGGACCGAGCACGTGTCCCGGGATCCGGCCGCGTTCATCGTTCCCATCGAGTGCGTGGCGGGTCTCTTCTTCGCGCTGATCGCTCTCGCCTTCGTCGGTCTGGGGCAGGAGCTGGGGCGAGCGCTGGCGAGCGTGCCGGACCGGGTCACGGCCTACACGATCAACATCGCGGGAAGTCTGGTCGGCATCCTCGCGTTCGCCGGCTGTTCGCTGCTGGAACTCCCCCCGTTCTGGTGGTTCCTTCCCGCGGCCGTGTGCATCGCACCGTTCCTGGTCCGCGGCGCGTCCCGCCCGGTCGTGGTGCTGCGTGCCCTGCCCCTGGTCGCGTTGCCGATGCTCGCGGGCATCCGCTCCGGTTCGACGGACATCCTCGTCGCGGACCCCGTGCACGACAGCGTGCAGGTGGAACTGGAGCACCGCTGGTCGCCGTACTACCGCATCGACTACTTCCGGCCGCCGATGCGGTCGATCATGGTCAACCAGATCGGCCACCAGGAGATGAGCGGTCGCGACGAGACGGTGTTCGCCTACGCTCTGCCGCACGTTCTCAACCGGGACTCGGGCGGCCCGGCCTTCGAGAACGTGCTGGTCATCGGTGCCGGCTCCGGCAACGACGTCAGCCGCGCCCTGCAGTGGGGGGCGAAGCACGTCGACGCCGTCGAGATCGACCCCGTCATCCAGCGGCTCGGCGCTGCCGACCATCCCGACCACCCCTACGACGACCCACGCGTGACCGTGCACCTCGACGACGGCCGCAACTTCCTGCGGTCGACGACGACCAAGTACGACCTCGTCGTGTACGCCCTCGTGGACTCGCTGGTGCTGCACAGCAGCTACAGCAACATCCGGCTGGAGAGCTATCTCTTCACCGAGGAGGCGTTCCGGGACGTTCGCCGCTGCCTGAAGCCGGACGGCATGTTCGCCATGTACAACCTGTACCGGCAGGGTTGGATCGTGTCCCGGCTGCGCGCCGGCGTGACCGACGCCTTCGGCAGCGAGCCGCTCGTGTTCAGCCTGCCGTACCGCGAGACGATCGGCGAGGAGGACGCGCTCGGTGGTTCGTTCACGTTCCTGCTCGCGGGCGACGTCGGGCACGTCGAGCGGGCCTTCGCCGACGGCGGCGAGTTCTGGATGCGCCGCGAGCCACCCTCTCCGGACTCGCCGAACGGGTTCGCACTCGTCCCCCCGGAGACGGAGGAGGCCGGGGCGTGGCAACGATTCGGCCCGACCACGGTCGTGGCGACGGAGACGCCGGTCGCCGCGACGGACGACTGGCCGTTCCTGTACCTCCGCGAGCCGATGATCCCGCGACTGGCCGTCCGCGGGATCCTGCTCGTGGCGGGCCTCTCCACCGTGCTCGTCCTGCTCTTCCTGCCGAGATCGGTCGACGAGTCGCGCGAGCACCCGTTGGTGCTCGTTCGCATGTTCGCGCTCGGGGCCGGCTTCATGCTGGTCGAGACGCGGGCCGTCGTGCACATGGCCCTGCTGTTCGGCAGCACGTGGATGGTCAACTCGGTCATCTTCTTCGCCATCCTGGTGATGATCCTGCTGGCCAACCTCCTCGTGATCTGGCTGCGGCCGAAGCGCGTCTGGCCCTACCACGTCGGCCTGCTCGCCACGCTGCTGCTGAACGCCCTCGTGCCACTCGACTCGTTCCTGGGTCTCCCGCCGGCCCTCCGAGTTCCGCTCTCCTGCGGTCTCGTGTTCTCCCCGATCCTGTTCGCGGGCGTGGTGTTCGCCGTGTCGTTCCGCGAGACGAAGGCCCCGGACCGTGCCTTCGGTGCGAACATCGCCGGGGCGATGGTGGGCGGACTCGCCGAGAACGCCTCGATGCTGCTCGGCTTCCAGCAGCTCGTGTTCGTCGCGACGGCATTCTACCTCCTCTCCCTCGTCCGGCCGCGACACGGCCTGGGGACCGAGTCGGCCGACGAACCGACCGACGCCACCAGCAGCACGCCCGGACTTGTCTCCGGCAGTCCCGAGCGTCAACCTCGGCGTCTGCCCGTCGACTGACTCGCTCCGATCACCACGAGACCCGGCATGACACGCTCTCTGCTGCTGCTGACGCTCCTGTTCTCGACTCCCAGCCTGCCGGCCGTTCACGCCGACGACGCACCGAAGCTCGGCATCCCCGAGAAGGACGACGGGCTTCCGGGGGCCGGCCCGATCCGCCGGTACGACTGGTTCCGCAACCTGTGGCTGAAGCGGCGGACCACGTGGGCGGAGCGGGTCGAGCAGGACCAGAACGCCGTCGTCTTCCTGGGCGACTCCATCACCCAGGGCTGGGGCGACGACTTCAAGAAGTCGTTCGGCGACATGAAGGTCGCCAACCGCGGCATCAGCGGCGACACCACCCGCGGGATGCTCGTCCGGCTGACGCAGGACGTGCTCGACCTGAACCCGAAGGCGGTCGTCATCCTCGCCGGCACGAACGACCTGGAGGAGAAGGCGACGCCCGAGCAGATCGTGGGCAACCTGGAGCTGATCGTCGCGGCCCTCGAGAAGCACGACCCGGAGATGCCGATCGTGCTCTGCAAGGTGATGCCGAGCTCGGCCTCGAAGCGACGTCCGGCCGAGGCGATCAAGAAGATCAACGACCTGCTCGCAAAGGCCGTGAAGGGGAAGAAGAACGTCGTCGTGCTGGAGACGTGGGTGCTGTTCGCGGACGAGAAGGGGGACGCCAAGAAGGCCGAGTTCCCCGACCTGCTGCACCCCAACGCCGCCGGCTACGCGAAGTGGGCCGCCGGCCTGCGACCGGTCTTCGCGACGCTGGGCTACCTGGAGACCGAACCGGACGACTGGAAGCCGGAGCCCGGCTTCGAGCTGTTGTTCAACGGCGAGGACCTGACCGGCTGGGGCTACCGCAAGACGCCCGACGCGACGAGGCAGCGGCTGGAGAAGCGGGCGAAGAACCCGAACGCCATCGCCTGGCCGATCTGGGACGAGGACGTCGCCTTCGACGGAAAGAAGGAAAGTGTCGACGGTCGCTACGTCGCCAAGCACGGACGGCTGATCGTGACGACTCCCGCCGAGGGCCGCCGCATCCAGCAGATCTGGACGACCCGCGAGTTCCCGGGCGACTTCGTCCTGAAGCTGGAGTTCCGGGCCACGCCCTACGCCGACAGCGGCATCTTCGTCCGCCAGCCGCAACTGCAGTGCCGCGACTACCCGCTCGCCGGCCCGTACACGGACCTCGAGAAGTACCGGCCGCAGGACTGGAACGAAGTCGTCGTCACGGTGAAGGGGAACGTCGCCCACTGCACCTGCAACGGCGAGGTGCTGGAGGCGGAGTTCAAGGTCCCCGACACCGGCCCGATCGGCCTGGAGGGGGACCGCGGACAGATGGAGTACCGCCGCATCCGCGTCAAGACGCTCGACTGAAACGTACGACGGGCACTCCTGCCCGTCGCTGCTCCGTCTTGGAAGACGAGCGGACGGCCTGGACGGGCAAGAGTGCCCGTCCTACGAGTCACTTCTGCGATCCCGTACTCAACTGCGGGCTCTCGGCCTGCACGTCGGCGTAGATCGCGTTGACCGCCTCCCGCATCGCGGCGAGTCGCTCGGGGTGCGTGCCGACGAGGTCCTTCGTCTCGGACGGGTCGTCCCGCAGGTTGTACAGCTCGTAGTCGACGAGCTTCGCCTCCTTGATGACCTTCACGGTCGCCGGGCTGACACCGCCGCGCGTCCGTCCAGCGTCCCAGACGGCGACGATCTTCCAGTCGCCGTCGCGGACGGCGACGCGGGGTTTCGAGATCGCCCGGTAGTAGTGCCAGAACAGTGGCTTCTCTCGGACGAACGGGTTGCCGTCGAGCAACGGGGCGAAGCTCGTCCCGTCCAGCGTCTTGTCGGTCGGCAGATCGACACCGGCGAGTTCGCACAGCGTGGGTAGCAGATCGACGCTCGAGACCGGGACACGCGACGTGTCGGACTCGATCCGTCCCTTCCACCGCAGGATGCCGGCGACGCGAATGCCCCCTTCGTAGATGTGCAGCTTCATCCCCCGCATCTTGCCGGGTGAGCCCCACGAGCGGTTGGCCGAACGGTAGCGGTTCAGCGTCTCCGGGCCGTTGTCGGAGGTGAAGAAGACGAGCGTGTTCTCGGCGACGCCGAGTCGGTCGAGCGCGGCGACCAGCTTGCCGACCGCCTTGTCGAGGTTCTCGACGTTCGCGAAGTACTGGGCCTTGTCCTCATTCTTCGCGACGTCCGCGTAGCCGGCGACGAGGTCGTCGGGCGACTCGACCGGTTCGTGCGGTTCGTGGAAGCAGACGTGGAGAAAGAACGGCTTCTCCGGGTCCTTCCGCGACTCCAGCCAGCGGATCCCCTCGTCGGCGACGAGTTGGCAGGAGAAGCCCTCGAGCGGTCCGACCTTCTCGCCGTTGCGGACGAAGTTGTTCGGGTTCTCGTGCCGGGGGCTGGCGTTGTTCTGCGTGGCGAACCAGTGGTCGAAGCCGTGGTCGCCCGGCTGCGGCTGCTTCGGCGAGTTGAACTGCCCGTTGCAGTGCCACTTGCCGACCTGGGCCGTGTCGTAGCCGGCCGACTTCAGGAGCTCGGCGATCGTCGTCTCCTCGGTCTTCAGGTGCATCGCGTGGCCGGGCGGAATCCAGTCGTAGACGCCCAGTCGGTTCGGCGTGCGACCTGTCAAGAGGCCCGCACGTGACGGCGAGCAGACCGGGGCGGCCGCGTAGCAGTCGGTCAGCCGCAGCCCCTCCTTCGCGAGTTGGTCGAGGTGCGGCGTGCGGATGTGCGGGTGCCCGTAGCAGCCGAGGTCGCCGTAGCCGAGGTCGTCGCAGAGCACGACCAGCACGTTCGGCCGCTCGGCCGCGGGAAGCAGGGTGGGCAGGACGAGCACGGCGGTCAGCGCAAGCGGCAGCAGGCGAGGCATGGTCGGTCTCTCGAAGAGGTCAGTCGTCGGCGCGGTAGGCGGAGAAGACGA
>JANQQW010000239.1 GCA_028284885.1 Planctomycetaceae bacterium | reverse complement strand
ACCGCACGCGAGACAAGCTCCGCATTCGCGCGGAACTGCGGCAGCGACGGCTGCGACCGCCGGCGGGTGTCGGCCGGCCGTGGACAAGGCGTTGGCTCGGCTCAACCCGCAAGGTCACCCGGTTCGGGAAGCGACGGGGTGGCCGGGTCTGGACCGTAGGGAAGACCCGGGACATGGCTCGTTCAAGCCGCAGCGTACAGCCATTCCGGCGACCGCGGTGACTGGTGCGGCGAGGTTCGGGGGGTTGTACACTTGATGCGTGGAGGTGGACTGCGGGCCACGTCGGCTCGGAGTCCGACCCCCGTCCGCGCGACACCCAGGGCCACGTGGTGTTCTTCATCTCCTACCGGCACGACGACGGCAGGCGCGAGGCGGAGCAGATCTACGTCCGTCTCGGCGACTCCCTGCCCGACGCCTCGGTGTTCCTCGACCGTGGCAAGCTGCGGCCGGGCGAACGGTACCGCGAGGTGATTCGCGAACACCTGGTCGACGCGAAGTGCTGCTTCGTCGTCATCGGGACGAGGTGGCTCGACATTCTCCGCGAGCGGCTGGACTCGCCCGGGCCGGACCTCGTCGCGGAGGAGGTGCGCATCGCCCACGAACGCGGCCTGACGATCGTCCCGGTGCTGGTCGGCGGTGCCGCGATGATCACGCCGGGCCAGTTGGAGCAGTCGTTCGACCGCGAGACGTCTCCCCACCTGTTCGACCTCTGCGAGTGCCAGGCGGTCTCGCTCTCCGAGGCCACGTTCATCGAGGACTCCGACAAGATCGTCCGCGAGGCGCGAGCGGTGTACGACCGCGAGCGGGAGCGGGAGCGTCTCGCCCGGCGGGAGTCGTCTCGTCGCCGTCTACGTCGACTGGGGGTCGTCGTCGCGAGCCTGCTGCTGCTGGCGCCGGCGGCGTGGCTCCTGTGGCCGGAGTCGGCCCCGACGAAGACCGAGCCGTACTCCGTCGACGACCTCAGCGTGGCCGGGGGGCTCGTGCGGATTCCGGTGGAGGTCATCTACGCGGGCCGTTCCGGCGAGTTCCTGCAGCCGATTCCCGTGCAGACGATGGTCTCCTCGTCCGCGTACGAACTGCCGGACGACCTCGCCCCCGCCCGGAAGGAGCTGGAAGCGGAACAGGAGCGGGCGGTCACGGCGGGGCGCCCTCGTGAGGAGCTGCGGTACGACGGCGGGATCTTCTGCGTTCAGCGTTGGCACCTGCATCCGCCGAGCGACCCGTCGGGCCCGATGCCGCTCCTGCTCGAGGTGACTCGCGCGGGCTACTTCGACTACCTGGTCGCGCACCGTCTGTCCAAGGAACTCGTCGTCTCCGAGGAGGCGGGGCGACGGGTGACCGGTTGGGAGAAGTACGTGGAGCGGGTGCCGTTCGACGGGCAGCCGAACGGCCAGCTGCCGAACTACTTCGGCGTCTCGCTGACGGTGGTGACGAAGGACGGATACGCGATCATGCACCGCCGGAGTTCCCGGACGGGGATCGCGGCGACGACGGTGCACGTCGGCGTCGCCGAGGGGACGCTCGCCCCGGACGACGCCAGCGAGGCTCCGTCCCGGGTGCCGTACGGCACCGCACGCCGCGGGCTGAAGGAGGAACTCTGCCAGGTGGGGGTCGACGAGACGTCGATTCGCTTCCTCGCGCTGATCTACAGCCGGGAACTGGCCCAGTTCGACCTGCTCGGCCTCGTCAGGCTCTCGCGGACGAAAGACGAGGTGAGGGGGGACCTGGCGGCCTGCCGGGACAATCTGGTGGAGAACAACGACGTGTTCTTCGTCCCGTTCAACGGACGCGCCGTCGCCGAGCTGATGCGCGACGAGACGTCGTGGTCGCCGTTCGCCGCGGCGAGCGTGCTGCTGGCCTTGTACTCGGAGTTCGGCGTGAAACAGGTGGACGCCGACTTCGCCGGGGTCTTCGACGACCGGCGGGTCGAGCTGCGCGGCTTCCAGTTCGAGAGTCCGTAGCCGTTTCGCCCGGCGAACGGCCGAAGCGGCGGCCCTGCGGGACGGACGGGCCGTGGGGCAACCCGGTCGCGTCGAGTGGAGGTTCAGAACGGTGAACGTGACCCGGACGACGTGGTGGCGGGGGGGCTGGGCGACGGTCTGGAGCGAGTGTCGTCGTCGTTTTCGCGGCTCGGCGGCATCGTCACCTGCAACATCTGCATCATCACCGTCGACGGGGGTGCCGTCGGGCGAAAATCGGGATTCGGCCGGGGCTCGGCGAAACCTCCCTGGGGTCTCCGGGGTTGAATCGAACGCGTCCTCGCCGCTGTCTGCCTGATCGGGACCAAGCACGGATTCGAGAGATCCAGCAATGACACGCTTCCGCCCTGCGGTTCGACTTCTCACCCTGACGATTCTGGCGGCCGCGACGACGGTCGGTGTGAAGGCCGCCGAGCCCGATTCCGCGGAGGTCGCGGCCAAGGTCGATCGTGCGATTCACGAGGGGCTGCTCGAGGCCGGGGTGGGGGTCGCCCCGCCGACGAACGACGAGGACTTCCTCCGTCGCGTGGCCTTGGACCTCGCCGGTCGGATCCCGACGCCGGACCAGGTGCTCGCCTTCACGGCGAGCGACGACCCGGCGAAGCGGGTCAAGGTGGTCGAGCGGCTGCTCGACTCCGACGAGTACGCCCGCAATTGGTCGCGGTACTGGCGGGACGTGATCTTCAGTCGGGCGACGAACCAACGGGCCCGGCTGGTGCAGCCACGGTTCGAGCAGTGGATGACCGAGCAGCTTCGTGAGAACACGTCGTGGGACCTCGTCGCGACCGAGCTGCTGACGGCGAACGGCGACGTCCGTGAGAACGGCCGCGTCGCCCTGATGTACGCCCACGACGGCGACGCCAGCGAGATCGCGGCCGAGACCTCGCGGATCTTCCTCGGCATCCAGCTCTCCTGTGCCAACTGCCACGACCACCCGTACGACCCGTGGAAGCGCGAGCAGTTCCACCAGCTGGCCGCGTACTTCCCGCGCGTCCGCGTGCGGCCGGTGGTCGAGGACGGCCGACCTCGGTCCTTCGAGGTCATCTCGTTCGACCGGGCGGTAGGGGGCAACCGCGGCCGCAGCTTCGACTTCGCCCAGGCGGCCCCGCTCCTCGTCCGTCGCTACGACAAGAACGGCGACCGCAAGCTCAGCCAGGACGAGATGCAGGGCTCGCCGCTGCAACGACTGGCCGACCGGCTCTTCGACCGACTCGACACGGACGGCGACGAGCTGGTCTCGGTCGAGGAACTTCAGGCGTACGAGCCGCCGGTGAACATCGCCGAGCGGACACGGACCGAGCACCTGATGCCGAACCTCGAGAACCCGGCCCAGCCCGGCACGCGAATCGACCCGGCCTTCTTCGTCTCGACGGAGGCGGCCGCTCGTGAACTCTCCGACGCCGACCGCCGGCTGGTCCTCGCCCAGCAGATCACCGAGCCGGAGAACGTCTGGTTCGCCCGGGCGTACGTGAACCGGATGTGGGCGGAGCTCGTCGGCGAGGGGTTCTACGCCCCGGTGGACGACATGGGCCCGAACCGTTCCGCGAGCTTCCCTGCGGCGCTCGACGCCCTCTCGGACGGCTTCACCGACAGCGGCTACGACGTGAAGTGGCTGTTCCGCACGATCACGCGAACCGAGGCCTACCAGCGGAGCCTGCGGACGCCGGAGCCGGGGCAGACGCTGCCGTTCGCCTCGGCCGTCCCGTCCCGGCTGCGGGCCGACCAGGTCTACGACTCGCTCGTGCAGGCCCTGGGCGTCCAGGAGCTGACGGCCGGCCGGCCCGGCGGCGACCGCATGATGGCCTACCGGGGCGTCGCCGGTCCCCGCGCCCAGTTCACGCAGCTGTTCGGCTTCGACCCGTCGGCGGACAAGTCGGACGTCATCGGCGACGTGCCGCAGGCCCTGTTCCTGATGAACTCCGACTTCGTCAACCGAGCCATCCGCACGAACGCCCCCACCCGGCTGGGCACGCTGCTGTACCAGTACCAGGACAACGCGAAGGCGGTCGAGCAGCTGTACCTGATAACGCTGGCTCGCAAGCCGACCGAGAAGGAACTCCGCATCTGCCTCGACCACGTCGAGAGCCGTGAGCACCGCGGCGAGGCGTACGAGGACCTGATGTGGAGCCTGCTGAACTCGACCGAGTTCGTGTCGCGGCGCTAGTCGAGAGTCAGCACGGGCTGCGAACGAACGACCCCGCCCGGAACGCGGGCGGCACCAGACCACCAGACTCCACCTACCCAGGCACATCGCCATGACCACTTCCGTCCACGAAGACGTCACCCTCTCGCGTCGCGGCCACTCTCGTCGTCGGTTCCTGCACCACGTGGGGGCGGCGTCGCTCGCCGCGGGCACCCTCTCCTTCCGGGACGTGCTCAGCCTGCAGGCCGCCGAGCTGCGGAAGCGGGGCAAGTCGATGATCCTGCTCTGGATGCAGGGCGCCCCCAGCCAGTTCGAGACCTTCGACCCGAAGCCCGGCACGCCGGAAGGAGGCGAGACGCGGGCCATCAAGACGAACGTCCCCGGCATCGAGATCGCCCACGACTGGACCGAGACCGCCAAGGTCATGGACCACGTCTCGCTGATCCGGTCGATGACCAACAAGGAGGGCAACCACCAGCGGGCAAGCTACCAACTCCACACCGGCTACGTCCCCAGCGGCAGCGTCAAGCACCCCAGCCTGCAGGCGAACGTCGCCCAGCAGATCGCCGACCCGACGAGCGACCTGCCGAGCGTCGTCTCGGTCGGCGGTGGCCGTCGTGGCGGGTCGGCCGGGGCCGGGTTCCTGGGCGTGGACTACGAACCCTTCACCGTTGATCAGCCGGGCCGGCTCCCCGCCAACGTCAAGAACCCGGTCCGGACCGACCGGTTCTCCGGACGGCGTGACCTGCTCGGCAAGCTGGAGTCCGAGTACGCGACCCGCGGCGCGGCCGACCTCGTCGCCGACTCGAAGAAGATCTACGGGAAGGCGGCCGACCTCGTCCTCAGCCCCGAGGTGAAGGCGTTCGACATCTCCTCCGAGTCGGACAACTTGCAGGAACGCTACGGCGACACCGACTTCGGCCGCGGCTGCCTGCTCGCCCGGCGGCTCGTCGAGACCGGCGTCACCTGCGTCGAGGTCCGGCACGGCAACTGGGACACGCACTTCGACAACTTCGAGCGGACGGCCGAGCTGAACGGCGTGGTCGATCCCGCGATGGCGACGCTCGTCACCGACCTGTCCGACCGCGGCCTGTTGGACGACACGCTGGTCGTCTGGATCGGCGAGTTCGGCCGCACCCCGCGGATCAACGGCCGCGGCGGCCGCGACCACTTCCCCCGCTGCTTCAACGCCGCCCTCGCCGGCTGCGGCGTGAAGGGAGGCCAGGTCGTCGGCTCCTCGACGAAGAACGGCTCCGACGTCGCCGACCGCCCGGTCACAGTCCCGGACCTGTTCCACAGCATCTGCCACGCCCTCGACGTCGACGTGAACCACGAGAACATGTCCCCGCTGGGCCGCCCGATGAAGATCGTCGAAGGCGGCAGCGTGGTGGAGGAACTGTTCGCGTAGGACGAGGGGGGGTGGCCTGATCGGCTGGCGTCTGGTTGCCTCGCGGGCGGACTTCGACGCGGCACTGCTCGAACGGGGTCAACCCGGAACGCGGGCGTCTCGCCCGCATCGCAGTCGAACGACGTTCGGGCGGGCGAGACGACCGCGTTCCGATCCGCGTCGAGAACCAGACCACCAGACACCAGCCGACCAGACGCTTCTCGCAGTCCCCGACTCGGTTTCCGCTGTGGATCCTCGCACGCGTCCCGCGTTGATCTCCCTCGCGGCCGTTCGGCCGTTGTTCCATCGAACGGGGGATTCATGTCTTCGAGTACGCTTCCGTGTCCGGCCATGCTGGACGCGCCGACCGTCGTGACGGTCACGGACGGCCGGGGCGTCGTCCTCTCCAGCCAGCGGACGGGCTACCCGGAGGACGAGGAGTGCGTGGGTCGGCCGCTCGCCGCGTACCTCAGCCCGGCCAGCCGACCGTTGTGCAAGCGGGCCGTCCAGTCGGTCGTCGAGTACGGGCAGCCGGTCGTCTGCAAGCTGCGGACGCTGAAGGGCCGGACGTACGTCTGCGAGTTCGCCCGGCTCCCGCGGATCGGCGAGCGGCAGCTCGTCAGCGTCAACGCCTGGAAGGTCCGCCGAGAACCGGACACGGCGGACACGAAGTACGTCGGCGTGGACATCGTCGGCTACTCGAACGGACGCTGCATCGAGGCCCAGGCCGACGTCGTCGCGGCCCTCAACGACGTCGTCCGGGCCGCCGTCGCCCAGTACGACCTCCCCGAGGAGTCCCGGCTGTTCATCCCGACGGGCGACGGCCTGTTCATCGCCCTGCTCGACGTGCTCCGCCCGTACGACGTCCACGTCCGCATCGCCGTCAAGATCCTCGAGTACCTCGACCGCTACAACCGCGCCCAGCTCGACGCGACGAGGCGGTTCGAGCTCCGCGTCTCGGTCAACGAGAGCATCGACACGATCGTCACCGACGTGAACGGCAACCGGAACGTCGCTGGCGACGGCATCAACGTCGCCTCCCGAATCCTCGACCTCGGCGACGGCGGGAACGTTCTCGTCGGCGAGCGGGTCCACCAACGGCTCCGCTGCCACGAGACGTACGTCGAGGGGTTTCGCACCTACCGGCACACGGTCAAACACGGGCTCGACCTGTCCGTCTTCCAGCTGGTCGCAACCGGGTTGCCGTTCGTGAACGAGGAGGTTCCGGAGGCCTTCGCCCACCTGACGGCCCTCGAGCGATGTGCCCCTCGCCAGACGAACCGGGTCGCCGAGCTCGCCCTCTCCAGGGAGCTGTGCCAGGAGCTCGTCGTGAACTGACGGGGGCGACCGCCGTGGGCGCTGGCCATTCCCCCGCGGGCAACCTATAACCGAGGCTGTCGGTTCTCGTTGCCCGGAACGGTTCCATGCGGTCGCTGCCCACCATCCTCCTCGCCTGCTCGCTCGCGTTGCCCCTCGTCGGCTGCGGCCAAGGGGACGACCCGCCCGCCGGCGACGTCCCCCCGCTCGGCGAGGCCGGGGCGCTCGGCGACGTGGAGCCCGGCGAGGACTTCCGCGTGAAGTTCGAGACCTCCGCGGGGGACTTCGTGGTCGAGGTCCATCCAGAGTGGGCCCCCCGCGGGGCAGCACGGTTCCGCGAACTCGTCGAAGAGGGCTTCTACGACGGGAACCGCTTCTTCCGCGTCGTCCCCGGCTTCGTCGTCCAGTGGGGCCTCAACGGCGACCCCGTCGTCAACCGGTCTTGGCGGATGGACAACATCCCGGACGATCCGCAGGTCGAGTCGAACGACTTCGGCTACGTCACGTTCGCTCACGCCGGACCGGGCACGCGGACCACGCAGCTGTTCGTCAACCTCGCAGACAACGGTCCCAGCCTCGATCCGCAGGGCTTCCCCCCGTTCGGCAAGGTCGTCGAGGGGATGGAGGTCGTCGAGAAGATCAACGCCGAGTACGGCCAACGACCCGACCAGGCGGCGATCACGAACCAGGGGAACGCCTACCTGAACTCGCGGTTCCCCAACCTCGACTACGTCGAGAAGGCGACCATCGTCCCGATGCCGGCAGCGGAGGAACTGCCGGAGCCCGGGGGCACGGAACCCGAGCCGGCGGATCCCGACACGGAGAGCGAGCCGGCCGGCGAGACGCCCGCCGAGCCGGAGTCGCCCGAGGCCGAGCCCGCCGAGGTGGAGACGAAGAAGCCGGAGACCGAGGAGTCGATCGAGCCGAAGGGCGACGAGGAGCCGCCCGTGGAGTCGTCATCGGACGACGTCCCGGCCGAGACGGAAACCGAGACCGACCCGAACTCGTAAGGAGACACCATGACTCGCCGACTGCTCGCCCTTGCCGGCATCGCCGCCGCGTTCGCCCTCTTCGCCCCGCCCTCCGAGGCCGCCGCCCCGGAGACGTACAAGGTGAAGTTCGAGACGACCGCCGGGGACTTCACCGTCGCCGTGACCCGCCGACTCGCCCCCAAGGGGGCCGACCAGTTCCACTCGCTGGTGAAGTCCGGCTTCTACGACGGCTGCCGCTTCTTCCGAGTCGTCCCGCGGTTCATCGTGCAGTTCGGCATCACGGGCGACCCGAAGGTGCAGGCCAAGGTCCGGAACGCCCCCATCAAGGACGACCCCGTCCGCGCCAGCAACAAGAAGGGGACGCTCACCTTCGCCACCGCCGGCCCGAACACCCGCACCAGCCAGCTGTTCATCAACCTGGCCGACAACACGTTTCTCGACCGCCAGGGCTTCTCCCCCTTCGGCACCGTCGTCGAGGGGATGGACGCTGTCCAGAAGATCACCCCCGAGTACGGCGAGAAGCCGGACCAGGGCAAGATCCAGAGCCGCGGCAACGAGTACCTGACGGCCGAGTTCCCCAAGCTCGACTACATCAAGAAGGCGACGATCGTGGAGGATTGACTGGTGGTCTGGTCTGCCGCATCGCTCGCGGCTCGGTCGAGGAGACCGTCGACGACCTCAACGTCTGCTTGGACCAGGGTTACGGTGACCCGGACGTGGTCGCGAACTTGAAGGACGACGCCTACGAGTTGATCGCCCGCGTCAACGGCTACATCTCCTACCTGCAGCGTTCGAAGCAAGGCGAGCCGGGCAACCACTGAGCGTGCCCGAACCAGCCCACCAGACACCAGCCCACCAGACACCCGTGTCCGACGACCTCCTGAACTCCGGTAGCCTCGCCTTCGTCGAGGGTCTCTACGCCCGCTTCCTCGCCGACCCCACGTCGGTCGGCGAGAAGTGGCGGGCGTACTTCCAGGACATGCCGGCTCCGGAGTCGAACGGCCGGACGCGGTTCTCGCCCAGCTTCACGGCCCGCAGCGTCTTCAACCCGCTCGGCGGGTCGGCCGAGCTCCAGACCGTCGACAGGTCGGTCGGGCTGCAGGAGCGACTCGACCAGCTGATCCGCAACTACCGCGTCCGCGGCCACATCGTCGCCAACGTCGATCCCCTCGGCTCGAACCACATCCGGCCCGCCGAACTCGACCCGGCGTTCTACGGCTTCACCGAGGACGACTTCTCCCGACCGTTCTCCACCAGCTTCTTCGGCGGGCCCGAGGTCCGCACGCTGCGGGAGATGATCCGCTGGCTGCAGACGACCTACTGCCGGTCGATCGGCGTGCAGTTCATGCACATCGACAGCCTGCAGGTCCGCAGCTGGCTCGCCATGCGGATGGAGTCCTCCGGCAACCGCCTCCGGCTGGAGGAGGACCAGCAACGCCGCATCCTCGTCCGCCTCGCCGACGCGATCGTCTTCGAGGAGTTCGTGCAGAAGAAGTACATCGGCGCGAAGAGCTTCTCGCTCGAGGGGGCCGAGTCGCTCATCCCGCTGCTCGACCTGCTCATCGACAAGGCGGGCGGGATGGGCATCGAGGAGATCGTGATGGGCATGGCCCACCGCGGCCGCCTCAACGTGCTCGCCAACATCATGGGGAAGAGCCCGCACCTCATCTTCCGCGAGTTCGAGGACCGCGACGCCGAGGCACAGATCGGCCGTGGCGACGTGAAGTACCACCTCGGCTACTCGAGCGACTGGCAGACCGCACACGACCAGACCGTGCACCTCTCGCTCTGCTTCAACCCCAGCCACCTGGAGTACGTCAACACGGTCGCCCAGGGCCGGATGCGGGCGAAGCAGGACCGCCGACGCGACTTCGACCGCCGACGCGGCATGTGCGTGCTCGTCCACGGCGACGCCGCCTTCGCCGGCGAGGGAATCGTCCAGGAGACGCTGAACCTCAGCGAGATCCCGGCCTACCGGATCGGCGGGACCATCCACGTCGTCGTCAACAACCAGATCGGGTTCACGACGCAGCCGGCCGAGGGCCGTTCGACGACCTACGCGACCGACGTCGCCCGCATGCTGCAGATCCCGATCTTCCACGTGAACGGCGAGGACCCCGAGGCGGTCGCCCAGGTCGTCAACCTCGCGATGGACTTCCGCGAACGGTACCAGCGGGACGTCGTCATCGACATGTACTGCTACCGCCGCCGCGGCCACAACGAGGGGGACGAGCCCTCGTTCACCCAGCCGGTGATGTACCGCAAGATCAACGAGCGGCCCAGCGTGTTCGAGGGCTACCTCGAGCACCTCAACGAGATTCGCGGGATCTCCCACGCCGAGGGGGAACGCATCCTCGCCGACCGGCACGCGCACCTGGAGATGGAACTGGAGGTCGCCCGCGGCGAGGAGAACCTCAAGAAGGACGACTCGCTGCTCGGCGTCTGGCGGGGGTACCGCGGCGGCCCGTTCGAGGACGCGGAGCACGTGCAGACCGGCGTGTCGAAGGACCGGCTGGCTCGCGTGCTCGACGCGCTCTGCACGGTCCCCG